>CALGBT010000622.1 GCA_937884235.1 uncultured Pseudomonadota bacterium | reverse complement strand
GAGGCGGCCGGTGCGCGCCGCAGCTTCCAGGGGTTCAAGAGTGTAATCGAAGGGCGCGTTGCGGGGTAGGGTGGGCAACCGCGCTTCACAGACGGTGCCCTGCAAACGTCCGTCCGCTTCCGGGCCGGAGATAGCCGCTGCCAATACCCGCTGCCCCGCGACAACGACCTCGCTCCGGGTACATCCCGTACCCTGGACTTCAAAGCGCACGCTTCCTTGCCCCCTCTCGCCCACCAGCAGATAGGGACCGGCCATCAACTCGCCCTGGGAAAAACGGTGCCCTTCTGCTATCGCGGTCTTCGGGGCGGGCTTCTCGGCGGGCGCCTTCCAGCGCACCTTCTCGCATGCCGAAACGGCCAATACTACCATGACCATGGTGACTATCCGCTTCATCAGGACCTCCCTGAGCGGGAGCATAGCCCATGCGCTCCTACCTGTCACCCGCTCCTTGCCTCTGCCGGCTCAGTCCGCCTTGCGAAAACGCGAATAAATCCATATTAATCACCTTGGTACTCATGGAGGCAATCCGCATGTCAATTCTATCCCGCTCCGTCATCCTTGCTGTCGTTATGATGACGGTGCTTTCGCCATCCGCCAATGCCCTTGACCTGAGCAATGCGACGGCCCTGGAGAAGAGGCTCTTCGCCGATGCTGGGGATGGACAACTCGACGATTTCTCCATGATCGACGCGGCATTCATTGCCTCGGGTCTGCCCGACCAAGACGCTTTGGCAGCCTATCGCAAGAAATATCGCTCGTTGCTGGCAGGTGCCCGCCGAGTGGCGAATCGGGAGTCCACCGATTACGCCCGCGCCAAGGCAGCCTTTGCCTACTTGCACGCCAAGCTTCTGCGCACCTACGGCCTGCATTACGTGGCCATGGTAGGGGTTTTCTCCAGGGGCGACTACAATTGCGTTTCCGCTACCGTGCTCTACAACGCGCTCCTGGAAGACATGAATCTGGAGTCCTGGGGTGTCCTGGTGCCCAGTCACGCCTACTCGATTGTGCGGTTGGATGGCCGGGACGTGGCGGTGGAGACCACCAGCCCACAAGGCTTTGACCCAGCTCGCACCGAGGAAGCGTATCATCAACTGCTCAAGCAGTACGGCCTGGATGGTGCCCTTTACGAGGGCAACGGGGGCAAACCCCAGACTGCGTCCCTCATCCGTGAAGTGGAGGGGCGCAAGCAGCCCGTGGGCAATCTGACCATGGTGGCAGTTATTTACTCCAACCTGGCGGCTGCGAGAGTCCGGGACGGCGACCTTGAGGGGGCCCTGGCCAACTTCGTGAAAGCGGCTGCGCTCTCCGATGAAAGCCCTCGTTTTCAAAGCTCCCGGGACGCGCTGCTCAATAACCTCGTCGTGGACCTGGTGGAGGCTGGGAACTACCTCCAGGCTGAGGCTGCTGCCACCGCGGCGCGTCAAATCCCGGGGTTGGACCGGGGGATGCTCGACAAGCTGGTCTCGCTGCAAATTCACTCGGTCACCAAGCGCGCAATGGCACTGGCGGAGCGGGGAAACCATAAGGATGCCATTGCCGCATACACCGGGGCGTTGCAGGTTCTGGGTGAAGTGGACCCGTTGCCGCACAATCGCAGGGCCGGCTATGTCAACTGGGGGATCGCCCTCACCGGG
>CALGBT010000621.1 GCA_937884235.1 uncultured Pseudomonadota bacterium | reverse complement strand
CGCCAGTTTTCCTTGCCGATATAGAACTCGATGTAGAAGTGTTCCAGGCTCATGGCGTAGTCAGAGTCAGCAGGCAGGCGACGGAAGTACATTTCCGCCATGTCGTCGTTGCGCAGGCGGTCCCGGAAAACGGAGCCGATACGGAAGGTCACATGGACGGCGATATCGCCTCCCACAGACTTCGCCTTGAAGTCCGCAGCGCGCAACAGATTGGCGAGGGACTCGTCATCCTGCACGGCTTCACAGACGGTATCCAGGAAAGCGTCAAAGTCGTCGGTGGTTCCTTCGCGCAGCACCGGTTCCAGATGCGTCTGAAAGGTTCTAGTGTCATTCGGATTCTGTTCCAGCGCATCCCTGAGTTCTTCGAGTCCCATCAATTCCCCTCACATTCACCGGTAGTGAAGCCAACTCACGGCCGGGCCCTTCCGCCCAGACCATAATTTGCATTTCGCATGCATCTCGCGCATACGCACGTAGCTACAACTTGAACCTTATAGCATACGCCAAGTTAACAAATGAAGAGTTTTTTGGTAGGGGCAAAGCCTACTTTTCCGCCAAGGTCCGGCGCCCCCGTTTTGACTTTTCGCCAGAGCGATGCTAATAGGTCGCGAGAAGTAGGAGGGCACTATGAAACAAGCAATTTCGCCGTCTGTGAGCCGGCTGCCGCTGGCGTTGCTGTTGGCGCTGCTGATGGCGCTACCCGCGTGCAAAAAGAAGGAAGTCGCCGATCGCACCCGGCCGGAGCGGGGCACCAAGCAGTCCGCACCCAATGTTCCGGTGGCGGACAACGTGGTTGCCACCGTGGGGGACCTGCAGATAACTCGGGACGAATACGAGGCAGAGAGTGCCCGGCTGACGCCTTCTGGAAGCCTCAACAAGGTCCAGCAGCGCAACATGGAGCGGCGTGCGCTTAAAGAATTGATCAATCGGCGTCTGATTGAGCTGGCGGCCGGTGCCGAAGGAATCGAGGTCACCGAGGAGGAGCTTGAGGCGCATTGGGCGGCAACGGTCAAGGCCCTGGGAGGGGAGAGCGCCTACCAGACATTCCTTACGCGCAACGGCTATAGCGAGGAGAGCCACCGGGAGGCCCTGGTGGGCAACCTGCTGCGGGCTCGGCTGCGCGACCGGTTCTTCCACGAAGTGATCACGGAAGAGCAGGTCAAGGCCTACTACAAGGGCTACGGCGACAATCCCGGGCGCGGGAACAAGGTCCGAGTTGCCCGCATCCTGCTCAGGGTTGACCAGCATGCACATGAGTCCGAGTGGCGGGAGGCCGAAGCCAAGATACGGGCAATTGAGGTGGAGCTCAACGCGGGTCTGCCCTTTGACGAGGCCGTTGCAAAGTACTCTGACGGACCCTACGCCAAGCGCGGTGGAGACATGGGGTGGGCTTCCGACAAACGGCTACCCAAAGAGACCTTCGGGCCGGCGCTGGCCATGCAGGTGGGGGAACTCAAGGGGCCCATCAGGGGGAAACTGGGCGTCGAGTTGATCACCGTGACCGACAGCAAGAATGATGCCGCCGGTGCCTTTGAGGCTGAGCGGGAGAACGTGCGGCAGGTGCTGGAGCAGCAGCGGGATGTGCGCAATGACCGGCGTTTGATCGAGAAGCTGGAAGCCCTCTATCGCGTGGAGAAATTTCTCTAGGATGAGCGACTATCTGCTTGGTATTGAGTCCTCTTGCGATGAGACGGCGGCGGCGGTGATCACCGCAGACGGCAAGATTCTCGCCAACGTCATCTCTTCGCAAATCCCTCTCCACGCCCGCTACGGCGGGGTCATCCCCGAGTTGGCTTCCCGCAACCACCTGATGTCGGTCTCGGCGGTAGTGCGACAGGCGCTAAGCGAAGCTGGAGTATCCCTAGGTGATGTCGGCCGGATCGCTGCCACCCGTGGGCCGGGTTTGCTGGGGGCCCTGATGGTGGGGCTGCAGTTTGCCAAGGGACTGGCCATGCAAAGTGGGGCCGAGTTGGTGGCCGTGCACCACGTGGAGGGACACATCACCGCAATTCTCCTCGAGGAAGGCGGCGAGCATCCCCATGGCCCACTGACGTTCCCCTATGTCGCACTGGCTGTTTCCGGCGGGCACACCAGTCTCTATCTGGTGAGCGCACCGGGGCGGTACCGGGTGCTGGGCGTGACCCTCGATGATGCTGCGGGGGAGGCCTTTGACAAGGTGGCCCGGGTCCTGGGGTTGCCGTACCCCGGTGGTGTGGAGATCGACCGGCTGGCCAGGCAGGGTGATGTCGGGGCCATTGCATTTCCGCGTCCCCTCAAGGGCAAACAGAATCTCGACTTCAGTTTCTCGGGGCTAAAGACTGCCGTGAAGCTATATCATGACAACCTGACGGCGGCGGGGCAGCCCATTCCTGCTGCCGATATCGCGGCATCTTTCCAGGAAGCGGTGGTTGACGTTCTCCTCCGCAAGAGCTTCGCCGCGGCGCACCTGAACGGTGTTCAAGACGTAGTGATTTCCGGGGGCGTGGCAGCCAATAGCCGACTCCGGACCAGGATGACGGAGTTGGCCCCCCAGGCAGGCTTGAAGGGGCACCTGACGCGGCCGATCCTCTGCACCGACAATGCCGCCATGATCGCCGGAGCCGGACGGTTCAACCTGCCTCTGGAGCGAGCTGCTCGACTCTCCATCGAGCCCTTTGCCAGCGGCCAGTTGGTGTAGGTGGAAGATACTCCATGACCGCACCGCGCAAGTCCCTCGGCCAGAATTTCCTATCGGACAGGACCACTGCCGCGGCCGTAGTAAAGGGTGGGCGAATCGGTGAGGGGACTCTGGTTGTCGAGATCGGCCCGGGCAAAGGGTTCTTGACCAGGGCGCTGCTGGCTGCCGGGGCTGATGTGCTCTTTGATGATGTCAATGTGGAGTAAAATCGA
>CALGBT010000620.1 GCA_937884235.1 uncultured Pseudomonadota bacterium | reverse complement strand
CACCGAGACTGGTACTGGCTGTGTTCACACGGCCCCCGGGCATGGTGTGGATGACTACATGGCTGGCCTTCGCTATGGCTTGGAGGCCTATGCCCCAGTGGATGATAAGGGGCGCTTCACCGACGAGGTTCCCGAGTATGCCGGGCGCAACGTTTTCCAGTGCGATCCTGATATTGTGGAGATGTTGCGGAGCAAGGGAGTTCTCCTCGCCCATCGTCCGTTCGCACACTCATATCCCACCTGCCAGCGCTGCAAGCACCCTATCGTTTTTCGGGCCACCAGTCAGTGGTTTGTGTCGATGGAGTCCACTGGCCTGCGGGAGAAGGCCAGCCAGATTATTCCTACCGTGCAGTGGATTCCACCAAGGGGTGAGCAGCGCATCGGCTCAATGGTGGAGACCCGACCAGACTGGTGTCTCTCCCGACAACGCCTTTGGGGGGTGCCCATTATTGCATTCTACTGCAAGTCGTGTGGTGAGGTGCTGCTGGACGAGCAGGTCATCTATCACGTGGCGGACATCTTCGAAGAGGCCGGGGCGGATGCCTGGTTCACGCGCACGGCCGCTGAGCTGCTGCCCGCCGGCACCTGTTGTGCGGCGTGTGGCGAGAGCGATTTTCAGCAGGAGAGCGACATCGTCGACGTCTGGTTTGAGTCCGGTGTCAGCTATGCTGCTGTTATCGAGAAGCGCTATGGTGAGGGGACGATTGCAGACCTCTACCTGGAAGGCTCTGACCAGCACCGTGGGTGGTTCCAATCGACCTTGCTGGAGTCTGTTCTGACCCGAGGGCGCGCCCCCTACAAGGCGGTGCTCACCCATGGCTTCGTCGTCGACGGTGACGGTCGGAAGATCTCCAAGACCCTTGGGAACTACATACCTCCAGAGGAGATTATCAATCGCAATGGTGCCGAAATCTACCGCCTGTGGGTGGCGGCAGAGAACTATCAAGAGGATGTCCGAATCTCCGATGAGGTCATCAAGACCCTCACCGATTCCTACATGAAGATCCGCAATACCTTCCGCTTCTTGCTGGGTAATCTCAACGGGTTCAACCCGGACGCGGATCGTGTGCCCCTGGCAGAGATGCTGCCGTTGGACCGGTATATGTTGCATCGCACCGGCATCTTGACGGAGAAGATTCTCTCATCGTACGAGAGCTATCGGTTCCATGACATCTACCAGCAGGTTGTGCAGTTTGCCACCGTTGAACTCTCGGCCTTCTATCTCGATATCTGCAAAGACCGGCTCTATGTGCACCCCGATTTCTCCATCGAACGGCGAAGTGCGCGCACCGCGCTCAACGAGATTCTCTCAACCATGGTGCGTCTGCTCGCCCCGATCCTCTCCTTCACCTGTGAAGAGGTCTGGGAATTCATGCCTCACGGAGCCGACGATGGCCGCAGTGTTTTTCTCACCGATTTGCCCGTAGACTTGCCAGTGCGTACCCGAGACGATGTCCTGGCCGCCGGGTTCGACCAGATCCTGGAACTGCGCGCCATGGCCCAGAAGAAGATGGAGGCCCATCGGGTGACCAAGGAGATCGGCCATTCTCTGGACGCATTTGTTACAGTGTCCATCGGTCGGGAACATCCCTGGCATTCCACGGTTATAGATTTGGCGCCGTATTTGCGTGAGCTATTCATTGTCTCCGGCCTTTCGCTGGACGAGGTTGATGGTGGGGAGTTGGATATCGTGGTCCAGAGGGCTGGCGGGCAGAAGTGTTCCCGTTGCTGGCACTGGTCTGAGACCACGGGAGCAGATACCGAATACGAGGAGACCTGTAGCCGCTGCGCCGGGATCCTCCACAAGATGAGTGCGATTGATGGGTAAGTTACCAAAGTGGGTAGTCTTCGCCGCAGTGGTCCTGGTGACGACGGGGCTTGATCTTGCGACTAAGTGGTGGGCGGCCAACAACCTGGCAAATCCCGAGCATGCGCTGCCGCTTCCGGTAGGCGCCGAAGATGCAGGGAAGAGCGTCGAGGCGTTTCTCTCGCAAAGCCGCGTGAGCGGCGTTGGTCCTGGGGACGTGCTGTTGCTGCAGAGCCCAATTGAAGCCCAGGGGGATGGTGATTACCCGGTGGCAAGGATTGGGCTGGATCGCGGCTACTTCGTCTTCGCCGACGATGCGCACCTTGAGCCTCCGCTTCATCTCTACAACCCCGCTCTCAAGGAGTTCTACGAGAAGCGAAAGGAGGGGGAAGTCGCCGGGGCCGACTGGAAGGCCGGATGGAAGGACCGCAAGGTCAAGTGGGTAGCCCTGCTCACCGACAATCTTCCCACCGTCAACGAGGAGGAAGCCAAGGCTGCGCTTAGCGAGGGGCGAGTCTATCCCA
>CALGBT010000619.1 GCA_937884235.1 uncultured Pseudomonadota bacterium | reverse complement strand
CAGTGCGGCGGCATCATGGGCATTACGTGCAAGTCTGGCCAATACTGTCAGTTCCCGGAAGGAACCTGCAACTGGGCTGACATGATGGGGATTTGCATCGACGTGCCCCAGGCCTGCATCGCGCTCTGGGATCCGGTCTGCGGCTGCGACGGCAAGACCTACGGCAATGACTGTGAGCTGGCCGCTGCCAAGGCACAGAAGGACCACCATGGGGCGTGTGACGAAGGCGCCTGCAAGACCCTGGACCCCAACAAGTATGGTCCCTGTGACATGGTGCTCGGCATCGGTTTCAACGGCAAAGAGTGCGTATGGTTCAGCGGCTGTAGCTGCGGCGATGACTGCGCTTTCATGTTTGATAGTCTCGAAGAATGCAAGAAGGCCTGCTTCTAGGGGAGTTGCTCCCCTCGCCCCCCTCCGAAAATAGCTGTACGATCTCAGTAGCTTCAGGCTCGAAGGCAAAAAAGTTTGTGCTTTTGGGGTTCCTCAACCCGATATAGAGGGTAGAGTGCGGAGGTGTCCTCGTGAATGAGACACGTGGGGGAGAATTGGATCTACTTGGTGTTTTACAGGAGCGATTCGGGCATCAGGCCTTTCGAGTGCACCAGGAAGAAGTATGTGCAGCCGTCGTGGCTGGGCAAGATGCTCTACTGGTGATGCCCACCGGTTCCGGGAAGTCACTCTGCTACCAGCTGCCCGGGATAGTGCGGGGAGGGACCACCCTGGTCGTCAGTCCCCTCATCGCCTTGATCGAAGATCAGGTGGCGAAGCTCAACGCAGATGGGATGCGGGCTGCTCGCATCCATTCCGGTCGGGAGCGGGGGGAGTCCCGTCAGGTCTGCCAGGATTACCTTGCCGGCAACCTCGATTTCCTCTTTATCGCCCCGGAACGACTCTCCGTGCCGGGTTTCCCGGAGCTGCTGGCGAAGCGCAAGCCGACGCTGATTGCCGTAGACGAGGCGCACTGCATTTCCCACTGGGGCCATGACTTCCGCCCGGACTACCGCCTGCTCGGGGAGCGCTTGCCGCTGCTGCGCCCGACGCCCATCATTGCCTTGACTGCCACCGCCACTGTGCGGGTGCAGAAGGACATCGTGGCGGGTCTGCGCATGGAGTCAGCGGGAATGTTTATCCGGGGGTTCTGGCGCAGCAACCTGGCGGTGGAGGCAAAGGACTGTCTGCCCTCGGAGCGACCGGCAGAGGTGCGGGAACTGTTGGCGCAGCCGGACGCGCTGCCGGCCATCGTCTATGTACCGACGCGGAAGGAGGCGGAGCGGCTGGCTGGCGAGCTTTCTGACCTGTCAGCTGTTCCCTACCACGCCGGGATGAAGCCCGAAGAGCGCACCGGCTCCCAAGAGGCTTTCATGGCTGACAAGGCCCGTGTCGTGGTGGCCACGGTGGCCTTCGGCATGGGCGTGGACAAGCCGGACATCAGAACGGTGATTCACACCGGGCTGCCCGGCAGCGTCGAGAACTACTACCAGGAAATCGGGCGCGCCGGGCGTGACGGAAAGCCGGCCCGGGTCTATCTGCTCTATGGGTGGTCCGACCGGCGGCTGCTGGAGTTTCTCCACTCCTGTTCATATCCCCCCCCTTCGTTGCTCAAGACTGTCCTGAAAAAGGTACCCGACGAGCTCACCCCGCGCGAGCAACTCTTTGGCGAGGATGAGGACGAGGCTACTGAGGCCGCGCTGCGGCAGTTATACAATCACCAGGCCCTCATCTGGACCTCGGATGACCAACTGCGACGGCTGCCTACCCGAACGTGGGAGCGCACCTATGTGGCGCAGCGAGCCCATCGGCTTACGCAAATCGAGGATATGATTGATTTTGCCCAGTCCGGCGGTTGCCGTATGCACGGGTTGGTGCGCTATTTCAGTCCCCGGGAGGCCGCCCGGCAGAGTTGCGGCTTGTGCGACCACTGTGCCCCTCAAGATGCCCGTGCCCGCGGCTTCCGGTTGCCAGACGAGTCGGACCTGGACGTCATGTCGGCAATCATGAAGAGCCTGAAGAGACAACCTGGCCGCACGACCAAGACCCTCCACGAAGAACTTTGCCCGGGGGGCCAGCCGAATCGGGATTGGTTTGAAGGGTACCTCGATTGCCTGGCCCGGGGCGGCCTGCTCCAGCAATCTACGGATTCCTTTGAGAAGGAGGGGCGAGTGATCACCTTCCAGCGCCTGGCACTTACGCCCGAGGGTAGGGCGCTTAGAGACCTGACCGAAGTGGAACTCTGGCTGAACACCCCCGCGGTCATGGCCGCCGGTGTCGTCAAGCGACGCGCCCGCAAGAAGGCCCCCCCTGAACCGGTTACCAGAGTCGCAGGAGAAGTATCCGAAGCATCTTACGAGGCACTGCGGGACTGGCGCATGAAGGTGTCAAAGTCCCGCCACTGTCCCCCTTTCCGCATCGCCTCCAACGCCACCCTCCGGGCCATCAGCCGCGCCGCCCCCACCACCCGTGAGGAACTCCTCGACGTCAAGGGCATGGGTCCCGCCCGAACCGATGAGTTCGGTGAGGAACTCCTCGCCATCGTTGGCAGGCACCGTTAGAATCGGTGCTCCGGCGTAGATTGGTCGGGCAAAGGGGTAGCGACATGACTGCGGTTGCGAATTTCGAGATTCTTGCTTACGAGGAAACGCCTCTGGGCCTGCTCTGCTTGCGGCGCCGGGAGTTGCTCTCCCAACCGGGTACCGTGGTTACCGAGATAACCCTCAACCACGAGTTTCTCATGAGCAGCTACAATACGCTCTCGGAACGGGAACTGGCGACTGGTGCCCTGGCGCTCCATGCCGGAAGTGGTTTGCAGGTGATGGTGGGGGGGCTGGGCCTTGGGTACACGGCCTGGGAAGTACTGAAATCCCAGCGCGTTCAGCGTGTCGAGGTAATGGAATTGTTGCCCCAGGTGGTGGAGTGGATGGAGCGGGGGCTCTTTCCCCTGGCCCATGAACTCAAGGCAGAGTCCAGACTGCACGTCGTCGCTGGCTATGTGTACGAGAGACTCGCACAGTTCCCCACCCATAGGTTTGACCTTATCCTGGTGGACGTTGATCACTCTCCCGACG
>CALGBT010000618.1 GCA_937884235.1 uncultured Pseudomonadota bacterium | reverse complement strand
GAACGCGCTCCTTGCTCACGTTGGCTTCACCCAGGTGGCGAGCCGCATCGTCACGCCCCGCAGTCAGTCCAAGCAACAAGTGCTCGGTGCTGATGAAGTCGTCGCTCAGCCCCCGCGCCTCCCGCTCTGCGGTCTGCAGCGCCTTGCTCAGGTCCGTGGAGGCCGCGGCCTGGACCTCATCATGCAATTGTGGGGCGCGCTCCACGAGAGACACGGCCTGTGCCGCGAGCCGCTTCTGGTCAACCTCCAGGAGGTTCAGCAGCGCCGGCACCAGACTCTCGTCCTGCCGCAGCAGCACCAGGAGTAGATGACCGGTTCCCACCTCCGGATTGCGCCGGGTTCCGGCCATGCGAAAGGCGTCCAGAACTGCCTCTCGGGCTTTGATGGTGTAGTTGTCGGTTCTCATCCTTGACTCCCTTGGACAGGCTATCGTTGGCGAGCTGGCTCGCTTGAAGCTGGTTCCAGTTGAACCGCGACAACCAATCGGACTCCGTCGCGCTCCAACTCGAACTGCGCCGGCTCCTCCAACGAGTGAATGGCAATGTTCCAGCGCATCTGCGGCACGCTCCCTGGCGGCTCGCCGTCCAGGGCCACGATAATGTCCCCAGGCTTGAAGCCAGAGAGGTAGGCCGGTGAAGAAGGGAATACACCAACCACTGCAATGCGACCATCCTCCTCCTGGATTCGCACCCCCAGGTCCGCTCGCCGCAAACGACCATAGTGCCGCAGATGGTGCGCCATGACCTCCACCATCCCCACAGGAATGGCATAGGAGATACGCTGCCCCTCCCTCTTCACCGCAGTGCACACACCAACCAGGCGGCCATAACGATCAACCAGTGGGCCACCCGAGTTTCCCTGGTTGATGGCAGCATCAGTCTGAATGAAATCCCAGTACCCGACCCCATCCCAGACAACGTCCGTCCGATTTACCGCACTGATAATTCCCTTGCTCGCCGAGAAATCGAGCCCGAAAGGATTGCCGATGGCCATTACCCAGAGGCCCGACCTCACTTCATCCTCGGGCATAATCGAGAGACCAGGAGGCGGTGACTCCAAGTCTACGGAGAGCAATGCCAGATCAGTGCGGGTCTCCACACCCAGCAGTGTGCCATCGGCGACACGGCCGTCGGCGAGGGTAATCTCAATACGCTCGGCATCGAATACTACGTGCGCGTTGGTTAGAATCTCGCCGGGATAGCCAAAGAAAAAACCGGTACCGCTGGTCAACGGTTGCTCCACCGGGCCATGGGCTGCGAATGCCCTCATGTAGGTGGTGATCTTCACCACCGAGGGGACCGTAGACTCAAAAACCGTCGCGAAATCCGGGAGCCCCCCGGCCAACTCGGGCACCTTCTCGCCCACGATTACCGGCGATTCTTCCAGATAGGGTGGACGTTCAGTGGACTCGGCTGTTGCATCTGGCATCAGGTCGCCCTCTGTCAACACATCTGCTACCGGCAGGACGGGCTGCGGCACCAGCGTCCGGCGCAGCGGATCGGCACGCACCACCACCCTCTTGCGCGCGACCACATCTGGTCCCTCAACCTCAGCCGGGCACCCGCCGCAGAGCAAGACAACCGCTCCCAGGAGCAAACTCACGCGCAGGTTGTAGCCCAACAACTTCATCCTCATCCTCGGCCGCAAGCACCACAATAAGGTATTAGACCGCCCCTACGTGTCAAGGCTGCCGCAAGCCCCTATATTCCCCACGGCCTGGCGGCAGCACGGGGGCACCATCAGAATAAGCAGAACCTGGGGTTGCAGAGTGTAGCGTGCTGCTTTTTTGACCGCTGGTCAGGCGACCTCTACAATGGCGATAGTAACGCAGGAGGTGTGCTTTGCACCAGCAGCAGCGAAGCCGTTGGATAACCCTGTTCGTGGCACTGGCCATTATTGCCCCGGCTTGCGGACCTAGCCAGGGGGAATTGCTCACTCGCCAATTTGAGGGACTGCGCGTCGAACTGTCCCAAATGAAGGCCTCCTCTGCCCATACAACCGTGATGCTGGAGGACCTTCAGAACAAGATCCTCCTCCTGGAAGACCAGGTGGAATCTAATCAGATTCTGCTGTCACGAGCCTCAACGCCAGAACCGTTCCTCCCTGTGGTCCGTCTTTCTCCCCCCAACCGGACTCTCCTGGCCGCGGCAAAGAGGGCAGAAGAACCACGAACCAATGATGCCGTCGGCTATGCCGATGCGCCAGTGGTGGAATTCAGCCAGATCAACGAATACGGACAGGTGATCAGCGCCTCGGGAGGGCCGGTGGAACCGGCCGGTGCACCGCCATCCGCACCGGCGCCCACCACCGACCGCAAGCGCTTCGACTCCAGGCCCATCGAGTTGTACAAACACGCCTTCGCACAGCTGCAGGAGAAGAACCATCAGGAGGCCATCGACAGCTTCAGTAGCTTCCTTGAGCAGTACCCGAACCACGATTACTCAGACAACGCCCTCTATTGGATGGGCGAGGCTTATTATGATGTGCAGAACTACGGCAAAGCTTTGGAGTGCTTCCAGAAGGTGGTAACACTCTACCCCAGCGGCAACAAGGTTCCTGATGCGCTGCTGAAGAGTGGGTTGTGTTACGCAAACTCGGGAGACCCCGCAACGGCCAAGGAAATCCTCGACCAGTTGTTGGCGGCCTACCCGGCCACCCGGGCAGCTAGCATAGCCCAGAAGAAGCTCCAGGCCATGCCGTAACGGACAGGTGGAAACATGAGACGTCTAGCCATCTTCACACTGATCCGAATGGTGGTATGCTGCATCGCACCCGCGACCGCATACGGGCAGGAATACGAACCCGATATCGTATCCACCTACCCGGCCATCACCGGAGAGCGCATCTACATCGTTGAAGAAGGCGACACCCTCTGGGATGTCTGCGACACCTTCTTTGACGACCCCCACTTCTGGCCGACCCTATGGGCCTTCAACCCGCAGATCACCAACCCCCACTGGATCTACCCCGGTGACTGGGTTGTCGTGATTCCGAAGTCCATGCTCAGCAAAGGCCCGGGCTTTGTCTGGTCCAAATCCCGCTACACAGAGAAGCCCAAGGAAGTCATCGTGGCGGGGAGGTCGAAGGGCTTCATTCCCGAGCGACAGTTCAAAGAGTCGGGGAAGATCCGCTACTCTCGTGAAGAAAAGCAGTTCCTCGGCCAGTATGACGAAATCTACATGGAGTTCTACATCCCCAAAAAGATCAAAGTGGGGGAGGAGTTCACCATCTACGAGGTGGAGGGCAAGGTCTTTCACCCCATCACCAAGAAGCTGATGGGCTACAAGGTGCGGCACCTTGGCATCACCAAGGTGCTGGGAGCGGAGCAGCGGTTCGTTAAGTCTCTGCTCTTCACGACCTACGAGGAGATTGAACGTGGCGACCTCGTCACCGACATCTTCCAGCACCAATTCGTGGTTAAGCCTGCGGCCAACAACGCCAACGTCGATGCCGTCATTCTCGACGGTTTTGAAGACCTGGGATTCCTTGGCGAACACCACTACATCTTCATTGACAAGGGGCGCAACGATGGCGTTCAGGTAGGCAACCGCTTCATCGCTCTCTCCCAAGGGGACGGCTACATCGAAGAGGAGCCCGGCGACGAAACCGACATCCCGATGGAGAAGGTGGGCGAAATCATGGTCATCGAACCCTACGAAAACACCTCGCTGGCAGTCATCACCCGTAGCATCGTCGAACTTCACGTCGGGCAGAAACTCGAAATGCGGGCCGGATACGGCGCCGAGACCGAAGACGAGCAAACACATTCCGGCAATTGACGGATGCCCCCGTGACACGCTCCCCTACCAGACCCATCGTCGCCATGAGCATCACCGCAATCTTGCTTGTGGCCCCCGGCGGTTGCTCCTACCTGGAAGATACCATCGGACAACTCAGCGCCAAGACCTTCACGGTGAAGGGCTGCCTCCAGAGCGCCGAGCTTGATGTCCCACTCAATGCCGTCGCCATCGATGCCTGCGCCGACCTTCTCTATGTGCGGGCCCAGAACGCACGGACGCCAGTAGCTGCGGCCGACGGAATCATCCTGCAGTTCACCGCACTGGAGCAACTGCTGCAAGAACTGGAGGGCGGACCGGTAGTCCTTGACGTTACTTCGCCGCGGGTGACAGTGACCCTCTTCCTCAACCATACCTGTCCCGACTCCTTCGCATCCCTTGAGGCAACCGCTGGGACAGTCACCGTAACCTCGCTCCAGACTTCCACCGGAGGTGACCTTCGTCTCGCGGCCACAGTCACAATCACAGATACCAAATCGGGCGACTTGGCTAGCCCCGCAGTCACCATTGACATCGATGCCTCAGACTCCTCCTACCGCCCCCTGCGCGACTACCCGGTCTGTCCGTGACAAGGGTACAAGAGCCAACACTCTGGGGCGTTGTCTTTGACCTTGACGGACTGCTGGTAGACTCAGAACCGCTGCAGGCGGAGTCCTTCAACAAGGTCTTTGCACCCTACGGAATTCGCCTCTCCGATAACGACTTCGAAGAGTTGGTGGGTATCGAAACCATCGACAACTTCCGCCATCTGCGCCAGAAGTTCGCCATTGATACCCCCCTCGACGACCTCATGGCGCACAAAAAGGAAGAGTATCACCGCCTGGTGAAGACGCGCATGGTGCCATGCATCGGAGCCGTTGAACTCGTGCACGGTATCGCCGCTCGAGGTGTCCCCTTGGCCATTGCCTCCTCCTCCCCTAGAGAAGATGTGCTGCTGAGTTTGGATACCATCGGACTACGCAGCTTCTTCCCAGTTGTCGTCACCGCCGACGACGTCGCTACGACCAAGCCCGCCCCCGACCTCTATCTTCAAGCTTGCGCCGCCATCAACCTGCCGCCCCAGCATTGCTTCGCCTTTGAAGATTCTGGGGCCGGACTCACTGCCGCAGTCGCGGCCGGATTGCGCTGCTTCGTGGTGCCCCACCGCTACACCCGCACCCACGACTTCTCCGCCGCTCAGGCCATCCTCCCCACCCTTGAGAACATCACCCCAGGGGAACTCGAGGCCCTGGCCCTGGACTAATTGGCCACCGCCTCCAGCGACTTCCTCAACATCACAGTCTCAACCATGCCGTTTTCTAGCATCCTGATACCGACGAGGTCCTCGTCGGTGTAGACCATGATCGCCCCATCGTCGAGAAACGGCTTGCAGTGCGGGCAGGTGGGGTCGAAAAAGTCCGTAGGCGAAAACTCATCGGCCCGTGCCGTCCGTACTTCCTTGGGAATCTCGTCAAGGTGGACGAAACAGAAGTCCCCCCGCTGATTCCAACTGGCCTCCTTGCCAAACATCTTCTTGATGACACGACCCAACCGCTTTCTGCTCCAACGTGATAGCTTCATGGGATCCTCCTTCCCGAAAGGTTCACTCTCTATATCGGGAGTTCGGAGGCTAAAAGCACAAAACTCGTGAATTCCCCAATGATTTCAGGGGGAGGGTTCTGGGCGGTCAGGCTTCTTCGACCCAGGCCGGAGCATCGTCAAAAGGAAACATCACGAAGCGCAGGATAAGCAGACCGATGAAGACCACCACACCAAAACCGATGCTGCGATTGAGGATGGCCACGCGATAGGAAGCAAGGCCCGAGAAAAAGTCTGTGCAGTAATCACTTCCCTGGAAAGAACCGATGGTGGCAACCGTGTCAGCAGCATCATCTTCCATCTCAGCAGCGATGCGCCGCTCCCAGACCCGCTCGCAGTCAGCCTTCAACACGTCATACTCACCGAGGAAGTTCGCACGCATAGTCCAGAGCGCCAGATAGGACACGGGGGCGATCACCGCTCCGACGACTAGACAGAGGACTACCCAGACCGCCTTCTTACCCATCAGGCCCTCCTTTCATCCCCTAAAGTAGTGGCCGCAGACGCAGCCTGTCAAAGCCTTTGCAACCGCCCCCGAATATTCATATCGTGGAAGACATGAGAAGGTCTCAGGCCAATTCAGCTCTGCGTGTCACTCTCTGGCTCCTGGTCATCGCCCTGGCCGCCTGCCGACCGGCGGCACAGCCCGGGGACTACGTCCTTGCATCGGTACCCGATGTAACACAGGTGGGCCCCCAGACTTACATGGACTGGTTCAAGCACCACGCGGTTACCGATGATACGCGCCGCTACGTGGCGGCCCATGAAGATGCCCTCGCAGCAGTGACGACAACCGTCAGTGAACTGGCCGCGACCATACCAGGGGCAGAGGTAATGACCAGAAGTGACCCCTCCCGTAGCCGACCGGCCCTCAAGGAACCACACAAGGTCGAAGAGAAGATCTATCGCATGATTCTTGAGAGTCAGGAGGCCTGGGCTCGTCAACCACGGGGGGAGGGCAACCCGGGCAATCTCCCCCTGGACATCAAGCCACCAGCCGCGCGCCAGTTGATTCTGAACGCCGATCCGCGTGCCCCCCACGCAATTCGTGACATCGCCGGGCTGCGCATCGTATTGCCAGACCGCGGCCAACTACATCAGATGGACAAATTGCTGCGCCAAACCTACCAGGAGCGCATCATCCGCTACAAAGACTTCATGGGTAGCCACTATCGCGGCAACGGCTACCGAGCTATCCATATGGTTGTGCTAGAGGGGGAGCGCCCGGTAGAGATCCAAATCCGCACGGGCCGGCAGCAACGCTGGGCCAAATGGGAACATAGCCTGATCTACAAGGGACCGTTCAAGAACGATCCTGAGGCAATCGCCTATGCCACTGCTGTTGCCGACCGCCTCCACCAACAGGACATCGACAGATGCCCGCCTCCCTGCCCCCTGCCGGATTGTCCGACCAGGCTCCGGGATGCCGCCGGTTGCTATCTCGACCCTATGCCACCAACGCCCTGACGTTCTTCAACGTCCGCTGCAGTTCGGCGTTGCCCCGGTGGCGGGGGCC
>CALGBT010000617.1 GCA_937884235.1 uncultured Pseudomonadota bacterium | reverse complement strand
CCCAGCAATGAGCACAAACGATAGACGATCAGTTTTTTTTGCGACGAACCCTAAGGTCCAGATACCTGCACCCACAACGACGACCAGAGCCAGTCCGATAAGCGCCTTCTTCATGGTTGTCCCTCCCTTGTGTCCGACCCCAATAATCCAGAAACGCGGCGCCCAGGTCAAGCAGTTCATCGCTGTTCATCCCAGGCACAGTACTTTCACGGGCAGCCGTCAGGCAACATGACGTTGAGATGGATCTTGGCGGGGTTCTCATCAGGATCGTTGGTGAATATCTGGAAGACATTGGAATCGTTACTGTAATTGCCGTCAACGTCACAGTAGTTGAGGGACAACAGGAGGGGAGAGTAACCCGGCATTCCCTTGGGTGAGAGAACTGTGCCGGGCCCCGGTGCGTCGGCAGTCCACTCGCCGCCGACCTTCTCAAAAGCGGTCGACTGGATTATGAGATCCTTGTTGCCAGCATTCTCAATGGAGAAATCCTGCCCGAAACAGTAATTGCCGCACCCGAAGTTCACTGCAGAGATGGGCAGAACGATGTCCGGACCCTGCTCTTTGGGCTTCAGGAGGACGGTGCGCACCAGATGGTCGGGGTCGCTTGACCAGACCGTGAAGACTGATGGCGTAGCCGGCGTGCCATTGTCAGGCTGATAGTGCAACTTGCCGGTGACCGACTCGCCGGGCTGCAGGACTTGCGGCAACGAAGCCGGCAAGCCGGGAGAAGTCCACTCCATGGAGATTGCCGGGTTGCCCCCGGAGGCCAGAAAGACATCAACCAGATTGAGCTGATTGAAGCCAGTGCTTTTGATGGAGAAAGTGATGGTCTTGGAGGCCGGTGGCAATACGTCGAAAAGGTACCAGTCGGGGTTGTAAGCCTCTTCATTCATGTTGATGATCACCGATGACCCCATGATCTTCCAGTCGTCCTCGTAACACTTGGTTCCCGGAATACAACCCACATCTGCCGGCAGATAGTCGGGACCGGAGGCAACGTCTGCGACCACCGCCACATCAGGGCCCCACCGGACATCCAGCAGCCCCGGCACATCGCCGCCCCGCCCCTCCCCACTGTCCGGAACTGGAGCAACGTCGTCCACAACCCGTCGCCCATCGGCCAGGAAACGCCCGTAATTGGGATTCTCCTGCTCCAGGGCGGGATCCTCGCCGCCACAAGCAACGGCCAGCACGACCAGCAAGGCACTCCAAAAGAGATGTCGGCCTTTCTTCATGGCACTCCTCCTGCCCCGCATTCTATGGAGAAGGAACGATGTGGGAAAGGAAAAACAATGGACAGCGACAATCGAGTGAGTAGACTACCCGGCGAAGGAAGGAGGAGGCAATCTGATGACGGTGAAGAAACGCAGCCCCGGTCGTTCTCGACGAGCTGAGCCCGGGTTTACCATTGAGAAGCTGTTGCGTGTGGCGGGCCCCGCGGTGCGTGCCAACGCCGAGCCACTGGTCAACTCGCCCCGGCTGCTCAAGCGACTCAAGGACGGCGATGAACTCTCCTGTACTTTCTATGGCTACGGCGCATCAATCACCTGCTCCGTCAGCGCCCACAGGTTCTCGCTCCAGGACCTCTGCACTTGCGACGCGACCTACTTCTGCCGACACTCCGCAGCCCTGGTCCTGACCTATTTGGAAAAACCAGAGACCTTTCTCGACCTCGATGAGTTCCTTGTGAACCTCTCCCGGGTGCCCCGGGCTGAGCTTGAGGAGAAGCTGCGACACCTCATCGGTCGCTACCCCGGCAGCAGCCTCGAAGCCCTGGGTCAGGAAGGATTCGACCCCGCAGAAGTTCTGGACGAACCGGAAGACGACATTATCCTCTCTGACCCCGATGACTTCTTTGAGAGCGAGAAGTTCAGTGACCAGTTCGACGAATTGAACCTGGACGGAGCAGGCTCCAAGCAGCCGGCGGAAGAACTGGATGACTTTGATGACTTCGAAGATCCCGGCAGCCGGGGCAATCTGAACTGAGCTGAGGGTCATGTACCTCTTCGACAAGTACTACGCCACAGGCCAGTACGGCAACGGCACCATCATTATCGAGTCAGTACTTGTGTCCGCGCTGGGAATCGGCAGTGGTTTTCTCCTCTTTCCGGCTGAAGCCAGCCTCATCGGCGTCTTCCTTGTTGCCTTTGCCCAAGCCCGCACGGTAGAGGTCCTCCTCGACCGCAACAGGGACGAGGTCTGGGGAGGAAAGATCCCCACTGCGCAAGCAAATTTGCGACTGGCCATGAGCCTCTTCACCCTCTTCATGGGAATTCTTGGCACCTATGCTCTGGTCACTCTGGTAGTGCCGGACGAGCGACTCATTGGCCTGTTTGAGCGCCAGATCGGCGGCTATGGTGGACACTCTATCACCGACGTGGTTTTTGACGACCTCGGGGCCGTAATCGGCCACAACGTCATTGTCCTCGTCGCCTGTTTTCTCTTCTCACTCATCTATCGTCACGGCGGCATGCTCCTGGTGCTGGCCTGGAACGCCTCGGCCTGGGGAGTCGTCTTCCCCTACATTGCGCGCACAGCTCCTGACCAGTCCACCGGCGGTGCGGTGGTCTACTTTTTCAAGTCCTTCGCCTCCATCTTCCCGCACCTCTTCCTCGAGGCTATTGCCTATATTCTCATTGCCATGGCGGGCGTCTTTCTCTCCAAATCATTGCAAAAGTACGAGTTGGGCTCCAAGCCATTCAATCAGGTAGCCATGGCCGTGGCGCGTATCGGCGCACTGGCCCTTGCCGTTCTCGTCACCGCGTCGGTGGTGGAAGCAATGGTGGCACCGGCGCTCATCGACCTCTTCTTCCCGGGCAACTAGCCAGCCAGGTCGTGCTCCTCGTAGAGCGACTCTCGATGCCACGGTTTGACCGGTATCGCGGGCCCTCGGGCCGAGCGCCGGCGGGGCCAGAGGGCAATTGTGCCAGCAACCAGGAAAGCCCCACCGGCAGTAGTCAGGAACTTCCGGCGACTCCACTTGCGCAAAAGCTTCATACCGCCTCCAGAGCAGCAGAAGTCCACCTGCCCGCCACGGCGATGCCGCAATCCGGGCAATGCCCATCCTGCAATCGATTGGCCAGAACCTGATAGCCGACCCTCTCCACCAGCGGCGTAGCGCGGCCGGGACAAGCGCCGGATGGGCAGAACGTATGCTCCCCTTCCCGAGAACGGAGATTGCCGACATAGACGTGACGCAAGCCGACCTCCAGGGCAAGATTGCGCGCATCCTCCAGCGTCTGCGCCGGCGTTGCCGGCAGAAAAGTAAGCTCGTGCCGCGGGTGGAACCGGGAGAAATGCAATGGCACCTCCCAGCCAAGATGCTCTCCAATCCAACGACACATCTTCTCGATCATGGCCGGATGGTCGTTGAGGGTCGGGATCAGGAGGTTGGTGATCTCCAGCCAGACACCCTTTTCGACCAAGGCCTCGAGGGTGGCCAGGACCGGCTTCAGAGTTGCCCCGCATTCGTTCTTGTAGAACTCGTTGTCGAAGGCTTTCAGATCCACGTTGGCCGCATCGATATATGGCAACAACTTCCCAAGGGGCTTCTGGTTGACATATCCGGCACTGACCAGCACGTTGTTGAGTCCTGCGACGTGGGCCCGTTGCGCACAATCCAACGTGTATTCGTAGTAGACCAGGGGCTCCGTGTAAGTGTAGGCGATGGAAATGGCCCCTTCCCCCTGGGCCACTTCCACCAGCTTCTCGGGCATCGCCTCGTAAGCGGCGAATTCTTCAGGCATTGCTTGCGAGATGGTGTGATTCTGGCAGTTGCGGCAGTGCAGGTTGCACCCCACCGTGGCAACGGAGAAGATGCCGGTACCCGGCAGGAAGTGGAAGAGCGGCTTCTTCTCGATGGGGTCCATGTGCACGGAGCAAGGGCGCCCGTAGGTTGTTGCCAGCAGCTTCCCATCAAGGTGCATGCGAACCCGGCAATCACCAACCCCGCCCTCGGGAATCCGGCAGTACTTGGGACAAAGCTGGCATTCAATCCAGTCGGGCATCGACCCACCTCCGTCTCCATAGACTGGCGGTGAGGGCGGTAGCGCCTCTAGAACACCGCCCCAAAGCCTACCACGAAACCATCATCTCTGGGTACCAGCGAGAGCGAAGGTGCCGGCGTAGCCACGGTGTGAGGCCAGAGGTAGTATCCCAGAATACCGCCCGCAGCCACAGCAGCACCCGCCGCGGTCACCCATTGCCCGACCACATACCGGTCACGCGCTGTGCGATAGCTGGAAGTGTAGTCCGGCCCTCCGGCGTCGTTGGCCTCGCCCATGCCAGCCCAACCATCATACCAGAGATAGCCGCCGGTCCCCGCGGCAACTACTCCGGCGCCGCCAATCCCGAGCATAACCCATTGCCACGGAAGAGGTGCGGGCCCTGGCTCAACCGGCTTCCCGGTACCGCTGGCAGGGGCCACAATGGGCGGCTCCAATGAAACTTCCACGGTGACCAGGACGGGGCTATCGGGAGCCACGTCAATGGTCACGCGCTGTTCTACAAACCCCTCAGCCACAAACTCCAGCAAGTAGCTGCCCGGCACCACAAAGAGCGACGCCGGTGCGAGAGCCACCTCAGAGGAATGCTCGGGCGGCACCACAACCGCGGCCCCCGCTGGAACCACCTGCAGGTGTACTTCAATGCGGCCTGCGGCCAGCAACGCCTGGCGCGCTTTCTCGATATCGGCAAGCACCGTCTCCCGGTCTTCGGCAACCGGATTGAGGGCAAGATATCGCTCGAAGTAATAAATCGCCCCCTCTTCGTCACCCAACCGACCGCAGGCCTTGGCCGAATTGAACAGGTAACGACTTGACGGGTGGAGGGCAAAAGCCTCCTTGAAACTGGCCAGGGCCAGGCTGAACTTCTCCTGGTCATAGAACGCCCGCCCAGCAACACTTTTCAGTTCAGCCGCCTCCTGAGACTGGCCGAGGGCAGCACCACTGAGACCCAGCGCCAAGACAAGGGCACAGACTCCCAGCCAACGTTGCCGCGCTTTCACTTGAGACCATCCTCCTCAGCCCGAGTCGGCGAACCCTTGAGCCCGTCCTCTTCCGACAGTGTGACCTTCTTCAACTCGATATACAGCGGTTCGCTCTCGCGCGCAAATGTGAAGCGTCGTCGAGCCGTCACATGGCCCCGCTTGAGCACGCGCAACTTACACTGCTCGCCGGGCCGGCCCTTCAATGCGCAGGGAGTCTCGCAAACGGTCTTGCCATCCACAATGACATCGGCCCCCTGGACGTTGGCGATAACCTTCTGCTCCACCACCGCCGGCCCGTCAGAGGCTGCCAGGAAATCGACAACCATGACCTCGGGCCGCGGCTCGACCACGTCCAAACCGGCCTCCGCCAACTCGGCAGCAGCCTCCGAATGGAGGTCGTCAACCACCTCTCCGTGCGGCACAGTCCCCTCCACTTCACCACTTCCCGCTGATTCTCCTGCGGTCCTCCCAGCATCCGTCAACAATGCCGGCTCCCATTGCTCCGCAATCACATCGCCGCCCCCCCGCACGCCCTCGGAAATCACATCGACTATGGCCCTGGCCTCTACTTCCGGCACAGCCAGGTGCAGTGCGGGGCGACTCTGAGCCGCACCTCCGACAACGGCGGAGCCAGTCCCTGCCCCGTCCCCCAAGAACTTGCTGCCCAGGAAAGGGACCAGCGCGATGGCGCCACCGATAACTCCCAGCACCACAATCGGAACCACCCATTTTGAAGTCAGGACCCCGGCCAGTGTTCGAACAGCCCGGGGAGTATCGCGACCAGCGACGGCAGCTACCCCGGTCTCTATTTTTTCCAGCTCCGCAGCCAACTCTCGTGCGGACTGCGGTCGATCCCGGGGGTCCTTGGCCAACAACCTCTTGACCAGCGCCAGGAGGGACCGGGGAATATCCCCCCGGTCTTGAATCACCGGCGGCCGCTGACGGACATGGTTGAGGGCCACGGTGACTGCAGAGTTCCCGGTGAAGGGCGGAGCGCCAGCCAGCATCTGGTAAAGGATGACACCCAGGGCATAGAGGTCGGAACGTTGGTCAATCTCCTTGGATTGCACCTGCTCGGGACTCATATACTCAGGCGTACCAAAGGTGGCACCGGTCGCGGTGAGGCTCGAATCAACGGCCATCAGCTTGGCGACGCCAAAGTCGAGGACTTTCACAAAGTCGGTGCGCCCATCGATGGTCGTCAACATGATGTTGTGCGGCTTCACGTCCCGATGGACAATACCCTTCTCATGGGCTTCCGCCAGCGAGAGCGCAATCTGCCTGGCGATTCGCACGGCCCGCACCACAGGCAGACGCACCTCATCCTCAATGACCCGGTCCAACGAGGTCCCCTCGATGAACTCCATGGCGATGAAGAGCAGTCCCTCGGGAGTCTCGCCAAAGTCAAAAGTGGTCACTGTGTTGGGATGCTTGAGCCTGCTGACGGCCTCCGCCTCCCGATGGAAACGCCGGCGCACCGTATCGTCATGTGCAACTTCCTGCCGGAGCACCTTGAGTGCTACCTCGCGCCGCGTCGAGTGCTGGTAGGCCCGGTAGATGCCGCCCCAGCCACCCTGTCCGATTTTGGCAATGATGGTATAACGACTGTTGTCCGCCTCCACCGGCTGCAAGCGTTGCAGGCCGCTGCGCTCCAGGGGCAGTTCATCCCGCTCCGGCAAAGCCAGCAACGGGGCCCCATCACGAGGGCACCGCTCCTCGCTGATGGCATACTGAGCCTTACATTCCGGGCAGAAGCGCACAGACCCCTCCATGGCGCATGACGCGCGTTCCCACGCTATGGTGAAAGGGCAAGGTTGTCAAAAATGCACGTGCGCTCACGCGTAGCCGCTACCAGGACCAGTATTTCGCCACAAGTGCCGACTTCCCGGGGTTCCCGCT
>CALGBT010000616.1 GCA_937884235.1 uncultured Pseudomonadota bacterium | reverse complement strand
CCCGGGCCGTCGGGGTGCTGCTGCTGGGGGCGACGTTCGTGGCCCCGGTGCAGGGCCTCTTCGGCCTGGGGGCGGCCTTGCTGGCCCTGGGCGTGGCCCGCCTGTTCCATTTCTCCAGCGACTCCATCCGGGCCGGCATCTTCAGCTACAATGCGATGCTGGTCGGCCTCGGTATGGGGGCCCTCTTCCACCCCTCCCCGGCGGTCATCGGCTTGACCATGGTCGCGACGTTGTTGGCGGTGGTTGCCACCGCCACTCTCAACGCTGCGCTCGGGGCCACCTTCAATCTGCCCTCGTTGACGCTCCCCTTCCTTCTCGTCTTCTACCTCCTCCTCGCGCTGGCAGGAGATCTGCGAGGCGTGGAATCCATCCAGGATGCCTACGTCCCGGCCATCCAGGGTGAGTTTCTGCCCCACGTGCTGGCATCTTACCTCAAGTCACTGGGAGCGCTCTTCTTTCTGCCGCGGGTGGATGCCGGGGCGATGGTTATGGTCGCACTCCTCTTCTACAGCCGCATCGGCTTTGTCCTCTCGCTGGTAGGTTTCGCCGTGGCCTACCCCGTCAGCCTATATCTGGTGGCGGTGCCCGACGCGGAACTGCATCTGATGATGGGGTACAACCTGATCCTTGTCGCCATTGCCCTGGGTGGAGTGTGGTTCGTGGCGCGGCCGACTTCGCTGCTCTTCGCCCTGGCGGGAGTTCTGGTGGGGGCTGTGCTCACCATCGGCGGGCGTGCCCTGACATCTAGAATGGGGCTGCCATTGCTGATCTTGCCCTTCAATCTCACGGTCATTCCCCTCCTCTATGCCATGCGGTTGCGGACTCGGGACGGGGCCCCCAAGGCCGTGGATTTCTGGATGGGCACGCCGGAGGAGAATCTCAATTACTTTCAGACGCGCATGGCCCGGTTCGGCTACCTCTATTATGTGCGATTCAGCCTACCATTTCTGGGCAAATGGGTTTGTACCCAGGGCAATGACGGAGAGCACACTCACCGCGGACATTGGCGCCACGGTCTCGATTTTGAAGTCCGGACTCCGGATGGTCGCGTCCATCGCGGTTCCGGTGCCGCCTTGGAGGACTACGGCTGCTACCGCCTCCCAGTGATCGCCGCGGCCGACGGGACTGTGGTTAAGGTTGTGGATGGCATTGCGGACAATGCCGTGGGCGAGGTCAACACCGAAGACAACTGGGGCAACGCGGTGGTCCTCTGTCATGGCATCGGCCTCTACTCAGTTGTGGCCCACCTGAACTGTGGCTCCACAAGAGTGCGCGAGGGAGAGGTGGTCAAGCGGGGTTCAACCCTTGGACTCTGCGGGAGTTCTGGGCGTTCCCCGGTACCGCATCTCCATTTCCAACTGCAGGCCACGGGCCGTCTTGGCGCGTCCACCCTGGCGGTATCCTTCCACGAAATCGTCGCCCTGGCGTCGGCAGGCGAGACCCTTCACGCCAATTGCCTTCCCGGGAAAGGGGACGTCGTTCGCAATCTGGAGAGGGACCAGGGGCTGGCACGGCTCTTCGAATTCCCCATCAAAGAGCGTTTTCAGTTGAGTACGACGACGGGCAGGACCAGGGTGGAGAGCATCGTTTCCGAAATCGACCTCTATGGGAATCTGACTTTGCGCAGCGAAGGCAAGGGCGGGCGCATCTACTTCGAAAACCAGCATTCGACCTTCACGGTCTACGACTATATCGGTCCCGCCAATGCCCATCTGCATCTGCTGCAGGCGGCCCTGCCGCGGGTGCCTCTGGACCCCGCTCCCTCCCTGCTCTGGAGTGACCATCTGGTTGCCCGGCACTTCTTCCCCTTGCCGGTGCGAGTGCTGCGGGACTTCATCGCACCCTTTCTGGGGCTCGGCGGAATGCGAATGCGCTATCGCATGGAGCGGTCGCGTGGGCTCTGTACTGTGACTGGAGAATCGGAGGTCACCGATGCCCGAGGCCGGCCGCTGATGAGGACCGTAGCGATAGCTCGGGAAGGAATCGGTGTGGATTCAATGGAAGTTACCTTGCGGGGGAAGACCCGCTCGGTGGTGCGCACTTTGGCGAGCCAACAGACGAATGCGACGACACTCACAGGAGGAGAGAGCCATGTTGAAACTGGAATGGATCGCAGCGGCAACGGCAGCAGTCATGCTCGTGCTGGTGGCATCAGTCGGTAGGGCAGGGGACGAGCAGCAGGGCTATTTCGAGCAGTCGGTGGCTTTGGAGGGAGAGCAGAAATACTCGGAGGCCCTGGAGACGCTAAACAAGATCACCGGCCCGCGGGCCCACGACTACATCGTTGAACTGCGGCGGGGCTGGCTCAGTTACCTGCTGGGAGACTATGATGGGGCCATCGCTGCCTATCGCCAGGCGACTCGACTTAACTCGCAGTCCATCGAGGCGAAGCTGGGTTTGATGCTGCCACAATTGGCCGCCAGCAAATGGGCAGATGCGGAGAGGACCGGACTGGCGGTAACCAGGCTGGACCCTGGGAACTACCTGGCCAATAGTCGCCTCGCCTATGTCTACTACAGCCAGGCTCGCTACCCGGACGCAGCCGAGTACTACGCGCTGGTGCTCAAGAGCTACCCGGGGGACATTGAGATGCGTTCGGGCTACGCCTGGTCTCTGTTCATGCAGCAGCGGCGGGAGGCAGCCCGAATCGAGTTCAAGAAGATCCTCGCGGTGTCACCGAGCCATCAGGCCGCCCTGAAGGGACTCAAGCTCTGTCCATAGTTGCCAGCCACTCTTCAACGAGCAATTGGGTTTGTGCTGGAGAACGGTGATGGACAGCCGTCATGCCCTGGGCTCGGGCAGCCTCGGCGTAGGCACTGATGTCATCGATGAAGCAGCATGCCGGTGCGGGCAGGCGGAGCGCGCGCAGCGCCGCCTGATAGATCTCTGCTTCGGGCTTGATGGAACCGACTTCATACGAAAGCACGCGTTGTTCGAAGAAATGGAGAAAGCCAAACTTCTCCTCAACCCAGGGCAGATGGATGGCATCGGTGTTGGAGAGGAGAGCCAGTCGTACCCTCTTGCTCAGTGACTTCAGCCAGGTGAGCATCTCTGGGACCGGGTCAAAGACGTCCGCCCAGGCAAGCACGAGGTCCGCTCTGGCCAGGGTCCCCCCGAGTCTCACTTGAAGGTACCTGCGGACATCGTCAACGGTCATCTGGCCGCGGTCGAAGCGAGGTCTGATGCCATCCTCCACCACCGTCCGCACCTGCTCCGGAGTGGTCGCGGTCAAGTCAGCCAGCTTCTGATAGCAGCGTTGATGGTCAAAGGTGACCAGCACTCGTCCCAAATCGAAGATGAGCGCATGTGACTTTGGAATCCTCATCCTGGCTCGTCTGGTCAAATGGCCCGGCAGGGCATCCAGCTACAGGTTACCCGTCAAACTGAAGATTTGATAGATGGCAAATGTGAGGGCAGCAGAGATCAGTGGCGTGCCGGTCCAGCCAAAGAGAATGCGCACCAGGGTCTGGCGGTTGATGGTGCGCGCCCCCTTGAGAATGCCAACCCCCAGAACCGCGCCGACGATGGCCTGGCTGGTAGAGACTGGAACACCCACCAGGGCGTAAACGTGTACCGTGATGGCCTCGGCCAGAATGGCAACAAAAGCAGTGAAGGCATCGAGTTGGACCAACTTCTTGCCCACCGTCATCATGACATTTCGGCTGTAGGTCAGAACGCCGCCGGCAATGGCCAATGAGCCGATGAGGCAGGCGGTGAATGGCGTCAGCATGTCTGGCCCAACATAGGCCCCGGTAACATTGGCCACGTTGTTGGCGCCAAGCGCATAGGCTCCATACGAGCCTGCAACCAAGAGGCCGATGCGTAGCCATCGGTCATGTGAGAAGAGCGATGGGCCGATGCGATTGACCAGTTTCCCCAGCGTGTAGTACAGGATGATAGTCACCAGCGCGGCCCCGATTGGCGTGCCGATCCAGCAGAGCACAACCTTGGTCAGTGATGACACGTCCAGAGTGTTGCCCAGTGCTCCTACCAGCACAAGGGCCCCGACCACTGCCTGGGAAGTTGAGACTGGGAGTTTCCAGTAGCTCATCAAGGTGACCGTGGCGCCCGCCGCCAGGGAGACGATGAAGGCCAGATTGGGGGTCATGGGACTCATCTGGCGATAGGTCTCGATGCCTTCCTGTCCATGCGCCAGGGCTCCCAGCACGACGAAGATGGCGCAGAGAATCGCGGCGGTCCAGAAACGCACCATATGAGACGCGACCGCGGTCCCAAAGACGTTGGACGCATCATTGCTTCCCAGGGACCATCCAAGGAAGATGCCAGAAATTACCTGCCACATGTCAAATCTGCCTTTTTATCGCGACGATTGAGATGCGGTCGGCAGTGGCCTCAGCACGGTCCGAAATCCTGCCCATCAGGATGACGACATCCTTGAGCAGAAGCTTCTCTCCAGTGTCCATGTCGGATTTGAAGATAGCGGTAATCAGGGCCCGCTCCCGGCGGTCCGATTCACTCTCCTTCTCGTCCACTTCCTTGGTCGTATGAAGGGTCGCCACCGGGTTGTGGAACAGCGAGTCGACAGCTTTGCGGGTGGCACAATAGGCCTGGACGTTGATATCTATGAGGGCTGCGAATGCCTCCTTCAGTTCGTCGGGCAGCACGACCAGCTGCGTGCGTATGGCAAAGAGGATGGTCTCAGCGGCGTTGGGCAGGCGGTCAAAGGTCTCAAGCAGCCCTAGGAGGTCACCCCGGGAATCTGGCAGCAGTGCCTTTCCGTACAGCGTGAGTTCAATCTCCCGCCGCTGGTCGTCGGCTTCTGATTCCGCCTTATGAGTCGCCTCTACTCCCTGATCAAACGCCTGTCCGAGCCCTTGTTCAAAGTAGACTGCGGTTGCCTCCTGAAAGAGCTGGAAGCACCTGTCGCAGAGTTCGAAGTACCCTTCGATCATGTCCTGGATATTCTTCTGTTTCTTCCACAGAAATACCATTCCCCCCCCTTTATTCTGACGGGTTTCTCAGCCTGGTCGTCGCGCGTGGCCGGTTCGATGTTGTGTCATGTCATCAGCATGCGGTGATGCTTCAAGAGGCTCGCGCAAGAGCGGGGTCTTGTCAATCTTCCGGGTATTGATGGCGTAAAGCCCTCTGCACTTGCGCCTGGAAGTCCTCCACGGTGAAGGGCTTCTGGATGAAGTGCATGCCCTTCGGCAGGCCGTTGGGGTCACTCAGGATGTTGTTGGTGTAACCAGACATGAAGAGTACGCGCAGCCGAGGGTAGATGTCCCGCAGCTTCTCGGCTAATTCACGACCGGACATGCCGGGCATGATGACGTCGGTGAGCAGCAGATCCGGTGGAATAGCCATGGCCCGAGCGACGGCCAGTGCGCGTAGCGCATCAGTGGCGGCGGCCACCGTGTATCCGGCAGACTCCAGCAATGTGCAAGCCAACTCCCTGACACCGCTGTTATCGTCCACTACCAGCACCGACTCACCACGGGCACCGGCCGTTGCCCCGGTGGTCACGGCCGTCTCAGTAGTTGCGGTCGTCTTCGTGGCGCGCAGATAGACATCGAAACGTGTTCCATTTCCAGGCTGAGAGGAGACGAAAATGGAACCGCCCAGACTGTGGACGATGCCGTAAACGATGGCCAATCCCAATCCCTCCCCCACAGTTGCGTCGTTGGTTGTGAAGAAGGGCTCGAACAGGTGTCTCCTAGCCTCGGCGTCGATGCCCTCACTGGAATCGGCAATGGTGAGGCAGACATACTCTCCCGGTTCAAGGTCCAATGTCTGGATGGCGTCTTCGGCCGTTGGGGTTCGATTGGCCGTAGAGATGCGCAGCCTCCCTCCTTCAGGCATCGCGTCTCGGGCATTGGCGGCAATGTTCAGCAGGACCTGTTCAATACTGCTGCGGTCGGCCAGGACATTCTTGATGGGGTACGTCAAGTCCAGGACCAGCTCACTTCTCTCCCCCAGTGCCTCGCCGATAACGAAACGCAGTTCCTCGATTGCCATGTTGAGATCCAGGGCGCCAGCTTCATTCACCTGGTTACGGCTGAGTAGTAGGAGCTGCCTGGTGCGCACGGCCGCACTGACACTGGCTACCAGGATGCTCTGTGCGCTGTTCTGACAGTCACCGTCAGGCATCTGCGAGACGAGACGCTCGGCATGTCCCTGGATTGTCGTAAGGAGGTTGTTGAAGTCATGAGCAACTCCACCGGCGAGGCGGCCGATAGCC
>CALGBT010000615.1 GCA_937884235.1 uncultured Pseudomonadota bacterium | reverse complement strand
TGCGCGGCTAAGCTCTGTGAACCTTATGCCAAGTGGTGCACAGAGGACTACTACCTGGCCGTTTGCGATGGGAGCGGGACCGGTATCCAGAAGGTGGCCTGCCCGGCAGGGCTGGCCTGTTTCTACGACGTGTGTGCTCCCATCCTGCACAATCTCTATGTAGTTTTCGACACCTCGGGCTCGATGTACGATTCGATCTCTTGCCAGCCTTTCAACGAGCCCTTCTGCGAAGAGCCCTGGCCGGTGTGCGAGCAGATGGGCGGGGCCTACAGCCCTCTGGGCATCAGCAAGTCCGCGTTCCATACCGTTTTCGCCGACCAGGCCGAAGCCGGTGCGAGGGCCAATTTTGTCCTCTTCCGCTTCCCCGACGAGATCGATGGTAACTATCCCACTTGCTCGACGGGATACTATGACAGCACCGAGGAACTCACTGGAGACGATGGCGTGCATCTGACCTCCGATGGGCCCGAGAGTTGGTTCGAGAAACACCTGTCCCAGGTGGTTTCAGTTCCCTTCCCAGCGTCTCCAGGTCCGGACAACCTCAAGCAATGCCTGAGGTGGGTTGATTTCGAGGAGGTTTTTGAGCCGGTGGGCGAGGTGAGTTGCAGCAGTTCGGCTGACTGTCCGGGGGGGGCCTGCCTGTTGTCGCAAGACGACAAACTCTGCCATTATCACACCAATCCGGAGTTGCGGGCTCAGGGCTCGACGCCACTGGGCAAGACCATGTTCTATGCCGGGGAGTACATCCGTAAGTTCGTTGTTGTCGACGGCAAGCCCTGCTCCGTTGATATTGACTGCGGTAACCCCAACTACCGTTGTGGCACCGCCGGCAAGTGCATCGACCCCGTCGCTCACTGCCGCCAGAATACTCTGCTGCTCTTCACTGACGGCAACGATACCGAGAATTCGTCGACCTTCGATTTCTTCAATCCCATGGTTCAGGCCAAGCGCTTCCACTACGGCCTGGGATGCGAGGAAGACAATGACTGCATTGGGGAAGCGGTGTGCACGCCAGGCAAGCTTTTCTGCCAGCCGGCGGACCTCTGGGGGTTCGTAGAGTATGCCGACACCATCCAGGGAGCCGACTTGCTCCGGGACTACAACGGCTCGCCGATCCAGCTGACGGTGCATGTTGTCCACCTCGGTGGCAGCAACAGCGAGAATGAGCAGATTGCCGTCAACGGTGGTGGCGACTTCCACGCGGTGGATGGTGGCGACCTACCGGCTCTTGTCGGAGCCCTGAATGCCATCGTTGATGCCAAGGATGCCACGGAAGTTTGTGTGCCTGGAGAGTAGTCGGGATTACTCCCCCGAACTAGCCTTCAACCACTCATCTTGCAGCCGCCGCATACCGTCCTCCCGGGATGTTCTACGTCGAGCATACGCCCACGGGATAACCACGGATAACATCCTGACTGGCCAATAGTCGCTCGCCGCGCTAGGCTAGGAAGACGACAATGGAGGAATGGTTTGAATTTCCGACTTGCCCACGCAGTTCTTGTCATTCTCGCATTTGGTTGTGGCCATACTGCTCTGCACATCTCTCCCGCTGACCCGGCTAGCCCCGTGGACCCGCCGAAGCAGGTGGTCGAAGCCCGGCCGGACGAGCCAGTCATGCCGCTGTTGGACCGGTTGAAGTTCCCCAACGACTGTGACGATGGCAATCCCTTGACTCCTGATGACACGACCATTAATGGTCTCTGTGTCGGCATTGTCGATGCCGACCGCGACGGGACACCAAACTACGGTTCGGGAGCACCCTGTATCGGCCCCGATTTGCCGGAAGGCTGCGTCGATAACTGCCGCTACGTATACAATCCCGACCAACTCGACGGTGACGGCGATGGTTTGGGAGATGCTTGCGAAACGTTGACAGAGTGGGACCACGTGAAGACGGACGTGAAGGTGGTGGCGCTCACCTTTGACGATGGGTACAACGATTCCAAGCTCAACAAGATCATCGACGCACTCAACGCCCACGGTGCCCGGTCAACATTCTTTTTGAACGGTCTCTACCTCTCCGAGAAGACGCTGAAGCCGAAGACGTTGCAACGCATTGCTGATGGTGGACACCTCTGTGGCAACCACACCTTTCATCATAAGCTCGGCAAGGGGCCCGGGGAGACGCAACGCGAGATCAGGGATTGTGAGCCGCTCTTTATGAATCTCGCCGGCATCGAACTCAAGCCGCTCTTTCGATCCCCGGCCTACGAGAGACGGCTCTGGCGTGACGGCGTCCTGTTGAAGAATGGTTACAACGTTCATCTGAAAGCGAGCCTAGATACCCAGGATTGGACCAACCCGCCACCTTCCCCGGAACAGATGGTCGAGTGTGTAGCGGCTGAAGTTGAGCCGGGCGACATCATTCTCTTCCACGTGGGACCCAACAGCACTCCCAAGGCCATTCCGCTCATTCTGGAGGCCCTGGCCGAGCAGGGCTACTACTTCGTGACCGCGGCAGACCTGATCTACTTCGGGGTACCGGCCACGGCCGAGAATGATACTGCGAAAAGCTGTACACCGTACTATTCGAAGTAGTTGTATCGCACCTCCCAATCCGCCCTCGCCGCTCTCCTTTCCTCCGGCCATCGACCCGCCGTTCCCGGCAGCGCGCGCCTGGCGCCGGTTCTGCGCACCAACCGAGCTGTGGTGGACCAGACTGGACCACGCTGGACCAAGTGGACGGAGCGGGCGGCAAGACGGGTGCCAGCATGGGGGATGTGGGCGGGCTGGGCCGGGGACGACGTTTGACGCAGTGTTGGTCCGTGCAGGAGCGGTCTACGTGTTTGGTGCCCTAACCCGGGTCGGGGACTATGCAAAGGCCATCAGCGCACGCGGCCGGGGCTTCGCAAGTGCCGCAAGTGCCGGTGCAGCCGTCTGCACCGCACTCCTTGTCGAGGCAATCCGGAGTGCAGCACGTGCCTGCGGGCAGGCAGATGGTCTCGTCGGCACAGAGCCCGCACAGTCCGCCACAGCCATTGGGACCACATTCCTTGTCAAGGCAGTCCGGCGTACAGCAGCTGCCGGTCTCCTGCAGACAGACGTCCTGATTCTGGCAGATGCCGCAGAGTGATTCGCAGCTGTCCGGACCACATTCCTTGCCTTCGCACTGCGGGACACAGTCGACACATGCACCGAGGTAGCAGAATTGGTCCGATGTCGAGCAATCGACGGCATCGGGCTCCAGGGCCGACCCGCAGGTGTTGCAAGTGCCTTTCACATCGCCGATGCAGAAGGGATCGCCGGCCTGGCAGATTTCCTCGCCGCACCAGCAACCGCCGCCCGCGGTGCAGCCGTGGCCATCCTCTTCCCGGCAGTCCTGGTTGCCGGAGCAGGTGGTCATGCAGACCTGGAGGTTGCCGTTGTTGATGGGGCTGCATTTGCTGCCAGCAGGGCAGTCGGCGACCTTGCAGTTGAGCATGGTGCAGTAGCCGCCAGGCATGGCGGCGAAGCAGGTGAGGCCGTTGACGCAGTCATCCCAGTTCTCACAGGGTTCTCCCACTCCGCAGGCCGGAATATACGCCCCCTCGCAACTGCCGGCAGTGCAGATGTCCGCCGTAGTACAATCGTCCTCGTCATCGCATCCCTCACCTTCAGCGGCGGGCACGGTGATGCACGTGCCAGTTGCCGGCTTGCAACTCCAGGCCAGGCATTTGTTAGGGGGCGGGTCCTGGCATTCAACAATGGTTTCAACATCGATGACGCAGGCCGGAGGATTGGCCGTCGTGTCGCAGTAGAAGGTGCCATTACACAAGTTGCCATCCTCGATTTCGTCGCAATCATCCTGGTTGAGACAGCCACAGGTATTAGGACCTGGGGCGCACGCGCCTGCGGAACAGAGGTCGCCCTCGGTGCAGGCGTTGCCGTCGTCGCATGGCCCCTCGTTGTTCTCGTGCTGGCAGCCGACATCTTTCAGGCAGCTGTCGTCTGTGCAGGGATTGCTGTCATCGCAATCCAGCAGGCCCGGTCCGGCCTCGCACTGACCATCGAGGCAAAGATCATCGGTTGTGCACGGGTCCCCATCGTCGCAGGTCGTCACCACCGGGACGTTCTTACACCCCGCCTCAGTTGTGCAGGAATCCTCGGTGCAGGGATTGTCGTCTGTGCAATCGAGGGCAGTGCCCAGGCAGCCGCCGTCTTCATGGCATTGATCGTCAACTGTGCACGGGTCGTCATCGTCGCAGGGCGTGCCCGGCGGACATCCCGGGGTGACTTCATCGGGGACGATGACCTCAACGTCCAGACTCTGGATGTCGAGCTCTGTACTTCCGCCGTCCGGGTGCGTCAAATCGGGGAAAGCCGCGTCGAGTGGATTCACTGTGTCAACCGGGACAATAGTGTCGACGCTCCGGGTGGCGTCGGGTTCGGGCAAATCCGGCTGCTTCTTACTTCCCGACCCAGCACACCCCAACAGCAAGCCAACCGTGCATAGCAACCAGAATAGCCTCATGGTAAACCCCTTTGGTTATTCTCCATGCTAACGGAGCGAGGGGCTGGAGCAAAGGGATTTACGAGTTCGAGGGGCGGTGGCGCAGACGCGGTCAGCGGATTTCAGCGTAGTACGATGTGATGAAGCTCTCGAAAGCGCTATCGAAGCCATCCACATACGCGTCGCCGAGGATTCGCATCAACTCGGCCCGCGTTGGCATTGCCGGCAGCGGGGGGAGATGAGAGAGCAACTGGGCAACCTGCGCCACTGCGCCGGGCGGCAGGTAAGCCCGGGCGGAGTCCAATTCCATCGTCATCTCGGCAATGCACTCGTTATACTCGGCGATGTCTCTTCCCTGTGTCAGAGACTGAGAACGCGGGATGTTCAGAAAGTACCCGATGGTGCGCAGGCGTGCGAAGCTCTCGAACCGCGGTTCTTGCAGTACTTTGTCAGGAACTGCAAGCCGACTCCGCCGGTGTACTTGCAGCATCGCCATGCGCCAGCAGCTTTCTGGGGTGGCGTGCGCATCGCCGTCCTGGTCTTGCGCCCGCTGCTCTCCGGGTTCTTTCAGATAGCGCGCTGCCAGACGATTGCGGGCTAGCCGTGCCAGCCGCAACAAGGCTCCCCAGGTGATCAGCGCCGCAGCCCGCTCCTGTTCAGTTCCGGCATCAGCTTGCTCACTGGCACTGGAGTGAGCGTCGGCGGGGGGGGGCGATACTGGGTTCAATCCGCTCTCGGACATATGATCTCCTCATCAGGTGTTGAGGGCGCAATCGCGCTACCGGCAATGCCGGCCCTCACCTTAATGAGGTGAGAGCCCCGTGCCAGAACCCCTTGAACTGGAAAAGAAGGTCGCCTCGAGGGCCGGAATCGCACCGCTGGCAGTTGTTTCGCCCTCCGTCCGCCCGCCAAAGCCTTCGCCAGACATGCCAAACGTCACGGGATCAGATCGTTGGCACCACGCACCTGTCGCAATTTGCGCCACTCGTGCCCAGGGCGGCCCTGTAGGTGTGACACCTGTCACACTCGGTCGCCGAAGACCGCTCTAATGGCCGGCCCGGTGTGTGACACCGGTTGTGACACCTGTCACAGATGGGTTGCTGCGGCCCCGCTACCCTGGACATGGATTGAGAATGCGGTATTATCCAGCATCTGGAGGACGTGACTGCCGTGAAGACCCAGGAGCGAAAACACTTTCCGCGTGACGGTGCCACTGATTCTGGCCATCCCGACTACCATCTCTGCCAGGTATTCCCGCTCTATGACGAGACGGGATTTCCCAGCACGTGCGCGCGGGTTGACGGACGTTTGACCGTTGGTCGTGAGGCGGGGCTCGATAATCGCCTGGAGATCTTCGACTACGCCGCCTCCCGGGACCATTTTCGGCTGGAAGTCGTTGACCGGAAGTTGCTTCTTACCGACCTCAACAGCACCAACGGAACCTTCGTCAATGGGGAGCTGACAAGAACCCGTCTGGTCTCTCTCCAGGATGTCATCCGCATCGCCGATTCTATTTTCGTCATCACCGACGAGCCGCCCGTAGGGGACCGGGAGGCGGAGCAGCGCGGCGTTACGGTTTGTAGCGGTGCATCGGCCCGGGCCGTCGCCCACGTCCGCAAGGTTGCCCGGGAGAAGCGCTGCGTTCTCTTCCTCGGTGAGACGGGGACGGGGAAAGATGTCATGGTGAAGCTGCTCCACGATTTCAGCGGGCGGTCCGGCAAGCTCGTGACAGTGAATTGCGCGACCATCCAGGAGGCGCTCCTTGAAACCACGC
>CALGBT010000614.1 GCA_937884235.1 uncultured Pseudomonadota bacterium | reverse complement strand
GGGGTCCTGCTCCGGTGGAATGGCCTGGCAGCCCTGCTCCTCTGCCACCTCTTGTGCCCGTCTTGTTTCCGCAGCCCTGTCCATACTTGAATCACTGCTGCCGGTTGCGCGGTGTGCAGACGCGCAACTCAAGACCAGGATGGCAATTGGCAGTATTGAGGTGCCAGGTTGTGGGAATATCACTACTATTCGACGGTAAACGACTTCTGTCCGGCGGTAAGCACGGTGACAACGATGATGCCGGCCACTGCTGCGGCTCCGGCACCAATCAGCAGGACGGTCTTGGGCGTTGAGAGCAAGTCAACTTCGCCGTCCCCGCCTCCAGCCAGTGAATTCAGCATGAAGATGTAGTCACGGTCTGACGCAACGAGCTGCGAGTTGGTGAGTTTGAAGTTGTAAGGCGTGATCATGTATCTTTTGCTGTCCACATCGCGAACGAAGAGGCGGGTGGAACGGGTGACTTCCACGTTCTTGCCTTCCTTTGTCTCTACGACCTTGGCATTGCCCCCGTCGGCGGTCTGCAACTGCTTCATCGTGTCGACGTTGACCTGATAGGTATTGTAGCAGGCGAACGATGCAAACGAGAGCAGCACGAGCAGGGCTATGAGCTTCTTCATCGGTTCCTCCAAAACAGCAAGCAAGCACACTGTAATCCGCATAAAACTACCCCAGCCCCCCCACCATATCAACTGTTTTTTTCGGGTTGGGTTAGGGGGCGATAGTGTGGGCGGCCTACCGAAGTCATTCTCAAGTGGGGCGTCTATCGCACGAGGTGGACGAGTCCGACGAGTGACAGCAGTTGATTGCGTGTCCCCTCCCAGTCAGCCTTCTCGGCGAGTATGGCAATGAATGTGTCATCTCCAGCCACAGTCCCCAGGACATCTGCGTGGCGAAGATTGTCAAGAGCCAGGCAGGCGGCCTGGGCATGGCCCGGGTTGGTGCGCAGGACAAGCGTATTGCCGGAGCGCTCAATGGAGAGAACGAGCCGCTTGAATGTCTCCTCGTATTGTCGCTGTGGCGATGCCTTTGCTCCCCGCAGGACGTAGCGACTGCCGGTGGAGCCAAGGGGGACTTTGATGATTCCCAACTCTCGCAAGTCTCTTGAGAGAGTGGCTTGATTCACGTCGAGACCATAGCGGGTAAGATGTCCCTGCAACTGATTCTGACTGGCAATTTCTTCTCTTTGCACCAGTTCCAGGAGGAGCTTGCGTCGTTGCTGCCGAGCACGAGTTCTTTCCGACATGCGCTTCATGTCCTCCGGTTACCGGTTGGGCTTCTTGCAGGCTTTCAGTAAATCGAAGAGACTGCCGGTCAGCCCATCCCACCATCCCCTTCGGGCTTCGTCGATGCGCTTGCGGTCAGCTTCAAATGCAGCAAGGGACTCATAGCCGTTGTGCTGGAGAATATCAACAAAGGGATCCAGGGAAGTGCTCTTTTCCTCGGCGTCGCGTTGCATCTGCTCCCACGGTTCCACGACCATCCTCATGCTGGCCATGGCGTCATAGTTCATGTTTGCCCGGCAGACCAGCTGTGCGTAGGTCTCTTCAAAGTGGGCCAGTCGTTTCTCAAAGGGGTCGTTGGACTCCAATCTCGGGTCGCTCTCCGGCTGCGCTTCGGGCGCTACAACCGGCTCCGCTTCAATGACCCGCCCTCCCGAACAGTTCAAGACCATGGCTACTGCGATCAACACCGTCCAATGTGCTCTCTGCATTTCCCGCCCTCCTCCTCAACCAGTCCAATGGGCCGCGCATCGGCACCAAGGCTCCCTCTCCGATACAGGGAATGTTCTTCTAGGTACTCCTTTATATATCACTTTGTTTCGGTGTTCTCAAGGCGGGCGAGATAGACCGCTACCTGGCTCCAGACCGAAGAGCGCCAGAAATGCTCAAGAGCCTCGAGTTTGTCCGGGTAGCTGGGGCGCTCCCTGAGAACCATGGCAATCTGATAAGCGATTTGGGCGCTAGGGGGGATTGCTCCAGCATGTTTTTCGGCCAGCGCGGCGTTCTTGCGAGCTTTCTCTTCGGCAAGAGCGAGGGTTGCAATGAGTGCTTTCTCTCGTTCCACGCCGACGGTCTTCCCGTTTTCATCGAGTTTCACTCCGATGGAGTAGAACTTAGCGACGAGTGTAGAGGAGGCGAAGTACGAAGAGAGGGCACCGGCAAGCCGCGCGAGAGAAGAAGGCAAGCCGATGGTGGCGTACTCCATCTGGCCGCTCTCGGGGAGTTTCAAGTTAAACTGTGCGGTGCGATAGTTGGGTTCTTTGTCAAGGAGCGCCGCGATAACAGCTTCTTTTGGCTTGTGTGACTTCTCAGCAACTTCTCGTACGAAGATGGAATCGAAATACTCGATGTTGGCGGTGGCTGCTCCTTGAAACAGTTGGGCAACCTGCTCTATGCGTGCCAGTCCCGTGCTTCGACTGCCACTGTCTGCCATTAGCATTTCAAGGTTGTCCATGGCCAACTCACCGTTTACCTCCATGAGGGCCAATTCGGAGAGCGGCTGGTAGAGTTCGGCGAAGAGTCCTACCAGCGTCTGGAATTCCTTCCCCTTCTCCAGACTGTCTTTCATGCGCTTGAGAATGGCCCCGTACTGAGCCCTGGCGAACTCACGATTCACCAGTGCGGAGATGGCCGCCTCGTAGGCGTCGAGCATCAACACCGACTGGTTGACATTGCTGGGGGAGAAGCGTCCGAGGGCAGCGAAGACCTCGTCCAGCCTCTCTTTGGCTGAAGTTTCCACCGACGAGAAGACCTTGATGGCCTCTACCGGGTCGCCCCCCGAGAGTTGGTCCACCATGGCTGCCGCAAGGAGCACTGACCGAGCATTGACGTATGCTGAGACGGCTTTCCAGTAGGAGGCTGCCACCAGGCCTTCTTGAAGCAATGAGCGGGCATCCTCGTAGTCGGTGCGAGCATTCTCCCAGAAGGTATCAAAGCGGCTACGGCTCTTGAGTTTATTGCCCGCTTTGTAGGTCTCCTCGGTGCGGCTCAGCCAGTTCTCGGTTTTTCGCTTCATGCGGTCAAAGATGTCCCCTGTCAGAGCCATATGCATGCGGCGTACTGGCGTGACAGTGGATTGCTTCCGACCAACCAGGCAGTGGTAGGCCTGGGCCAGATCCTCCACCTCGACAATCTCGACCTTTGCCGCGATAGCCACCTGGAGGATGTCTGTCTCTTCCCCAGAGACTGCGTTGCGCTCGAAACGCTGTCCAACAGGGTAGCAGAAGCGGGATTTTCCCATCTTGATGGCAGCTTTCAGCTTGGCGGCCACCCCTCCCACGGGGCCGATGGTCCCGTCGGGGTTTATGGAGCCGGTCATGGTGGCCTCAGTGGCCAAGGTCTCGCCGGCCAGAGCCGCCATGATGGCTACTGCAAAGAGGCCGCCAGCGGAGGGCCCATCCACCCGTCCCTTGAGCGTTTCGGTTTGCACCGAGTAGCGGTAGTCCAAGGGGTTCTCCATGGCATTGAGGGTGCCGGTGAGTGCGGCAACCCACATGGCAGATCGCCACATCTCTCCGGTACCGCCTGGCTTGGATTCAAAGATACCGACACTCATGCCGGTGCTGCTGGGTTCAACCTTGAGCACTGCGTGGCTGACTCCGCCCTGATGGATGCGGCCACCCTCGCTGGTCTTGACCCAGAGAAAATCGACGTCGACGGTTCCTCCCCGCCTTATTGGTGCAGAGCAGGCCAGCACCAATGTTGCCACCAGCAGGGGAATGGAGCGCCGCATATAACCTCCTCGTAGACTTGCTTGCCAGGGACAAGATAACCCGCAATCTGTGCAATTGCCAGCCACAACCGGGAGACGTCGTTACGGGTTAGGGGGCGGGAAGTTCTAGGACGAGCGGCCCGTGACGCGGGCGGCCAGTGCCCCGGTGGCCAGTTGGATGTCCACATCATCACCTACCTGCACAGCGGTGGCATTGGTAATCGGGTGCCGGTCAGATGCCCTGCGAACGAGTGCGTATCCTCGCCCCAGCTGTGCCGTGGGACTCAACTCTTCGAGGAGGCTCGCCACCCGTTCCAGGCGGTGTGTGCGGGCCTGCAAGTTGTTCTTCCAGGCGCCGTCCAGGGCTCCGGAGAGACTGGCGAATTGCTGGACGAGATGCTCCAGGCGACTGGCAGGGTGTGCTCCTCCTAACCGAGCCGTCAAGTGCGCCACCGTGTTCTCAGCCCGCTCGAGTTGTTGGTCGGCTATCCCCCACAGCCGCTCGAATCGGTCTGTTAGTTGTAGGTCGCTCTCATCTACCAGTCGCACTAGCGCTCTGGTCATGGAGTCCCTCGCTCCCGCCAACTCCAGGAGTAGCCTCCTGCTGTCGGGCACCACCAATTGCCCAGCGCCGGTGGGGGTTGGTGCGCGGACATCTGCGGCGTGGTCGCACAGCGGGAAGTCAACTTCGTGTCCTACCGCGCTGACAATGGGGGTGCGGCATGCCGCCACTGCGCGGACGACCCGTTCGTCCGAGAATGGCAGCAGGTCTTCAAACGCTCCGCCGCCCCGGCCGATAATAATTACGTCGACGTCAGGGGCCAGGTCGAGGAAGCGGATCCCGCGCACGATGTCGAGGGCAGCAGCATCTCCCTGCACGGCTGCGGGGTATAGCCGGATATGGCTTGGAGTCCGTTCGTTGATCACTCGCGTGATATCTCTGATGGCTGCCCCGGTACTTGCGGTAACAACGCCAATTACTCTGGGTAGCAGGGGCAGGGGCAGTTTCCGGTCCGCTGCGAAGAGGCCTTCTTCAGCGAGTGTGCGTTTGAGCTGCTCAAGTTTCTCCAGGAGCGCTCCACGCCCCTCGAACTGCATCTGGTCAACAATTATCTTGTAGGCGCCGTGAGGCTCGTAGAGGTTGATTCTGCCGCGGCATCGGACCTGGGCGCCATCACGCAGTTCGTCGGGCCGCACTGCCAGGAGGCGGACCTGGCTACGAAAGACCATGGCATTGATCCGGGCCCCCGCATCCTTGAGGGTGAAATAGAGGTGGCCCGATGAGTGGCGCTTGAAGCCAACGATTTCCCCGGCCACCCACAGCTCCCCAAAGGAGTCTTCCAGCAACTCCTTCAGTTGGGCGGTGAGTTGGCTGACTGAGAGTATGTCCTGGTCCCGCATGGTCTGGCAGTGTAGCTGGATGGTTGAGCGGGGACAACCTAGAAATTGAAATCCGCGTGGGTCCCTGCGGCCCCGTTGCCTCCGGGTTTTCCCTTGGAGCTGCCGCCGGCCCCACCAGAGCCGGCCGCCCCCGCCAGGTTGACGGTGTTGTTCTGCTCGACGTCGACGAAGTACTGTCCATCCATGCTGATGGGGTCTACGTAGATGCCGACGGCCGCTCCGCCGCAACCGCCACCGCCGCCGCCACCGGAGCCACCGTTGCCGCCATGGCCCCCCTCGCCTCCCTCACCGGCGCACCATGCCTGCTCATTGCCTGCCCCATCTGCTCCCCCAGTTCCGCCCCAACCGCCGGTGCCGCCAACGCCAGCCTTGCCGCCGAAGCCGCCCGAGCCGCCCAATCCGGTATCCACCTGATTGTCCAGAAGGGCGGGGTAGAGACCGTCTGCCGGCTGGCCGAAGACGAAGACGCAAAATGCTCCGCCGCCGCAGTATCCAGCAGTTCCCTGACTTCCGGAACAGCCGC
>CALGBT010000613.1 GCA_937884235.1 uncultured Pseudomonadota bacterium | reverse complement strand
GGCGTTTCTACGTCGTCGCCGGTTTCTGAGTGGGGTACGGTTACCAGTTCATCGAGAATTCGCTCCACCACAAACTGCGCTTCGTAGTCCCCCAGGTTCTTGACGAGGATGTGGTCAATGAGGCGGTCGACGCCGGACCCGGTGAGGGGATTGTCGATGCACCACGAGCAGTCCACCTGCTCCTGAGCAAGGTAGGGCAGGGTGTAGCCGGCATCGAGGTAGAGTTGGAAGTTCTCCTGGTTCTTGCCGACGATATTCGGCTCTACGTCGGGCCCGCAATTCATGTCGCCGATGATGACACTGGGCTCTTCACCGGCCTGCTTTTCTGCGTACTTCACGATCTCGGTAATCTGGTCGCCCTGTTCGTCGTCCCAGTCATCGGACTTGCCGTCATATTCGATCTCGGAGATCTCGGTGCTCAGGTGGGTGCAGAAGACATTGACTGGTCCGGAATCGGCAACCACGCGGCCGTGGAGGACGACACGCCGGACGATGAAGGACTCCAGCACCTTGAAATCGGTGGATTCGAAGGGATGTCGGCTGAGCAGCAATACGCCGTTGAGGCCGTCATAGGTAAAGGCTGCAGAGCCCGCCAGGCAGGCCGCCACGATGCCTTCGATGGGCTTGGCGATGTTGGCCACCAAGCAGTTGCTGCACGGCTTCGTGACGGCGGTGAACTCGGCGACGCAGTTGTCCATAATGCAGCCGGTGAGGTCGTCGGTGCCGTCGCAGAACTCGTAGTAGCAGGCGAGGAGCGGATCGGTTTCGTCCGTGGTGCAGGCAGGGTCTGTTTCGCCCGGCTCTGCGGTGGTATCGGCGTAGTGGCTGTAAGGGAATGCCGCCAGCGCCCCGGCTTTCAAGTCCTCCACGTCAGCAGCCTCCCAGACCTCCTGCATGCAGACGAAGTCGGCATCGAGGTTGGCAACGGAGCCGATGACAGCAGCCTTCCGCTCTTTAGCGTAGGTGACGTAATTATAGGCGAGGCCAGCGTTGAAGGTGACCATGGAGTAGGGTGGGGCCGCCTCGATCACCTCTGGGAGCACCTCAGGAATAACCTCCGCCATCACCTCAATGGCCACCTCCTCGACAATGTCTGTCCCGGTAACTTCCCCGCTGACATCTGCTCTTTCTACCACGTCGGGAGTTGCTTCTTCCCTGGGTTCTCCCCCACACCCGCCGGCCAGCAAGGCGGCGCATACCACTGCGCCCCAGAATACTCGCATACCTTCCTCCCTATCTCTCCCTGGAGCCCGGCATGACAAACGCCAGGACCAGAACAAGAAGCCCAAGGCCGGCAACCGTCATCGCGATGGCACCGACCGGGGCGAACAATTGAGTGACAACTTCGCTGGCAACGTCTGACATGCGGGCAGCCAGAACGTGACTGGCCTTGGTCGTCCAGAAGGGCGAGCGCGCCAGGTACTCCCAGCGCCCCGGGTCAACATCAATGCCGGCGGCAATGAACTCCTGCAATGCGGCAGTGGCAAAGAGCGGAATCAACCCGCCGATGATGAGCGTCGTTCCGGTCCACGCAAGGTACGCAAAGCGCGAGACGCCGGCGATGGCTCCCCCCACCAGGAGGAATACCAGCGGCAGGAGAAAGGCCAGCCACACCATCTGGCCGGCCAGCCGCACGTAATTGGCACCTCGGGGTAGCCGGGCATCCTTCAGCACCGGCACCTTGTCAGGCACATCGGTGATCCTGGCCAGCATTACGTCAAGGGCTCCCGCAGGAATCGGGGTGCCGGGATTGCAGGCCGGCAGATTATGGCGGCGGTCGTGTAGTACTAGTTCCTTCCAACGCTCAACTTCCTCTTTGTTGCAGAGGGGAAGGCGGTCCAAAATCCCCTGGAAATAGAGCCTGGATTCCGAAGAGGTGAGCGCAGCCTTGAGCGGCCCCAAGTCCAGGACCACCTCTTTGGGGTCACGCTCACCGCGTAGCGCTTCGCCAACTTCGTCGATGGTCGCAGCCAGCTCCTCGCGCAGCCACGTATAGATGCCGACCTTCTCCAGGAACTGCGAAGGCGTCACATCTGCCTGGGCAGCCGCCGCGACCCATTGTCGCTCCACCGGGTCAGAGATGGCTCCCTCTTCCTGCGCCGCCGCAAAACTATCCTCTACCAGCCCGGGGACGGCGTCGATCACTGTGCTGTGGATTCCAGCCAGGAAATCGTCACCAAAGATGGCCTGCGTCACCCCCGTTGCCCAGATAACCGCAACAAAGAGTGGCGCCGCAATCACAAGCAGAATCGAACCACCGATGAAGATTCTGATCCCTTTCATATCTCTCTACCTCGGCGATGACTATAGCAGAGTCATGAACGGAATCAAGGCTGACCCAAACCCATCCCAGCGCCGCCAGTCATGGCGGCGCCGTTGTACGTACCACCCAAACCCATCCCAGCGCCAGTCATGGCGGCGCCGTTGTACGCACCACCCAAACCCATCCCAGCGCCGCCAGTCATGGGGGCGCCGTTGTACGTACCACCCAACTGG
>CALGBT010000612.1 GCA_937884235.1 uncultured Pseudomonadota bacterium | reverse complement strand
TAACAGTCGACGGCATCAATACCCTCCAATGCGTCGCCGATGCTGGAGTCTGCCCCTGCACGACAAAGTCCGTCGCCCTCTCTCTTTGGACACCCTGTGCGGCAACCAATGAATTCGGCGACTGCGGCGGCAAGAGAATCTGCACCGAGGACGGACTCACCGTCTGCGATGCAACCATTCCCGCGGAAGAAAGCTGCAACGGCCTCGATGACGATTGCGATGGCGATGTGGACGAACCCAGGCAGGACGAGGGCGACTACATCAATCTCTGCGACGACGGTAACGATTGCACAGAGGATAACTGCAAGGGCGGGCCGGGATGCGAGTACATTGAACTCGACACCGGCGAATGCAAAGATGGCGACCCCTGCACCGTGGCCGACCACTGCCAGGCTGGACTATGCCTCGGCAATCCCGTCGTCTGCGACGACAACAACCAATGCACCGACGATTCCTGCGATGGCAGCGGCGGCTGCCTTTTCGCAATAAACGCCGCTCCCTGCGACGATGGCAACCCCTGCTCCGTAGTCGACACCTGTTCCGACGGTACCTGTGCCGGCCTCATCGTGCCCTGCGACTGCCAGGACGATGGCGACTGCAGTGGACTCGAAGATGGCGACCTGTGCAATGGCACGCTTATCTGCAATCTTGACCAGTGGCCCTACAAGTGCCAGGTTGATCTGCAGAGCGTCTCCCTCTGTCCCGAGCCCCCCATTGGCCCCAACGCACTTTGCCTGCAAAGCTTCTGCGACCCCCTCACCGGAGCCTGCTCACTGGTCGCCGCTCACGAAGGTTTCCCCTGCGATGACGGCGATGCCTGCACCGTCGCTGATACCTGTGTTGCCGGCATCTGTACCGCCGGCTTTGAACGCATCTGCCACGACGATGACCTCTGCACCGACGATGCCTGCGACAGCCAGCTCGGCTGCCTCTATGAGAACAACGAAGCGCCGTGCATCGACGGCAACGCCTGCACCCTCGGAGATTCCTGTGTCGACGGCCAATGCGTCGGCGGCAACCCCCTCAAGTGCAGCGACAATGACGCCTGCAACGGTATCGAGACCTGCGATACCCAGCTAGGCTGCATCGCTGGAACTCCCCTCGAATGCCCCTCCGACGACAATCCTTGCAACGGCCTCGAAAGCTGCCATCCCCTTCAAGGATGCGTGCCCGGAGTAGCCCTGGAATGCGAAGATGGCAATCCCTGTACCACCAACTCCTGCAACCCCGCCGAAGGCTGCATCACCCTCATCAACGATGAGCCCTGCGATGACGGCAATGTCTGCACCGCCAGCGACACATGCAGCGGCGGCCAGTGCTACGGCGGGCAGCAGCTCGATTGCAACGACGGCAATATCTGCACTACCGACTGGTGCCATTCCGTGGACGGCTGTGTCCACGAACTCAATGGCGTGCCCTGCGACGATGAAGACCTCTGCTCCATCGGTGACCACTGTCATCTTGGCGATTGCATCTCTTCTGGCACCTTGACGTGCGATGACGGCAATGTCTGCACCGATGACAGCTGCCTTCCCACCACTGGCTGCAAGTTTACCAACAACAACGCCCCCTGCAGCGACAGCAACGCCTGCACCACTGGTGACTCCTGTGCCCAGGGCTGGTGCCTCTCTGGTGGACCCCTCGACTGTGACGATGACGACCCTTGCACCGACGATTCCTGTGACCAGCTAGATGGCTGCGTTTACAGCGATGCGCAACAGGGAACCCCGTGCGGGGACATGGTCAATGACTTTTGCAACGCCGGCAACTGCGTCTGCGTGCCAAACTGCGACGGCAAGCAATGTGGGCCCGACGGCTGCGGCGGTGAGTGCGGCACGTGCTCCGGCCAGGACGCCTGCCAGAACGGCCTCTGCGTCTGCCAACCCGATTGCAACGGCAAGGAGTGTGGCCCCGACGGCTGCGGCCAAGATTGTGGTCCGTGCCCCAATGGCAGCTATTGTGACAACGATGCTTGCAAGGTCGGTCAGTGCGGCGGCGCCGGTATCCTCTTTGACAACGGCTGCATCTGGAACGTTGCGGGCGGTGATAATTTCGTCGTTCCCCAGGGCATAACCGCCGTTTCAGTCACCATGATTGGTGGCGGCGGCGGCTCAGGCACGCCCTTCTACTATCCCGGGGGCGGCGGCGGAAGCGGCTACTACGTCATCAACCAATCCAAAAACGTCACCCCCGGCCAATCCCTGCTTGTACAAGTGGGGGCTGGCGGCGCATCGCAAGCCAACGGCGGGCAGAGCAAGTTCGGCGACCTCGCAGTCAATGGCGGCAAGACTGGTCTCAACCACAGTGCCGGCAGCGGCCAACCCAGCGCTCGGGGCGGCGACGGCGGATCCGGCGGTGGTGCCGGCTACACCAACTCCGCCAACGGCGGTGGGGCGGGCTCTGGTACCGACATGCAAGGATATGCCGGGGCCCCCGGACAGCCCTCCGCCAATCAGAGCAACGCCGCCTATCGGGGCGCCGGCTACGGCGCCGGCGGAGGCAGCGCCAAAGGCACATCCGGCTACAACAGCAGTTGCGGCGGACTCGGCGGTTCCAACGGCAGCAACGGCCAGACCGTCGGCGGTTGCGGTGGCGGCGGAGGCGGTGCCGGCGGCCTTGACGTCCCCGGGTTCAACAACCCCGGAACGCAACAAAACACTGCCGGTGCCTCCGGTCTGGTTTGGGTGAAATTCCTGTAGGGGAGTGTGGCCCCCTCGGGGCACCATGAGGCTCGAAACTAGGAGAACGCATGTCACGACAACTCTTGCTTGCCTCGATTCTCGCCTTGCTGCTCATTGCCTGCAGCACCACACCAGCGTCCGATGCCGTCTCATCGACGGATGCCGATGCGGCGCGCCGCGCAAACGACACGCAGGCTGACGGTCGGACCGTCTTTGCCGACACGATACCACGGGAAGCCGTCGCAGATACCAGTGCGCCAGACCAAACCACTATCGATGTGCCACCATCTGATCTCGGGCCAGACCTCCTCACCCCTGACTGCAAACCCGGCGAAGGCTGCTTTCTTGACAAGTGCACCGAGAACAGCCAGTGCCAGTCCGGCTGGTGCGTCGAGCACATGGGCGAAGGCGTCTGCTCCCAAAGCTGCGTTGACGAGTGTCCACAAGGCTGGAGCTGCAAGCAGGTGGGGGCCAGCGACCCCGATGTCGTCTACATCTGCGTGTCCAACTACTCCAATCTCTGCAAGCCGTGTCTCTCCACTGAGGGCTGCCAGGCCAGCGGCGGCGCCCAGGATGTCTGCGTCTCCTACGGCGATGGGGGGGCCTTCTGCGGCGGCACCTGCACCGACGACCTCAACTGCCCATGGGGCTTCTCCTGCCTGGCTACGGTCACCGTCGACGGCATTGACACCATGCAATGCATGGCTGATGCCGGCTCCTGCCCTTGCACCGCGAGGTCAGTCTCCCTTTCCCTCTGGACTGCCTGCCAGACCACCGGCGAATTCGGTACTTGCACCGGCAAGCGCGTCTGCACCATCGCCGGGCTGCTCGATTGCGATGCCCCCCTTCCTGCAGCAGAATCCTGCAACGGAATCGACGACGATTGCGATGGACTCACCGACGAGCCCGATGAGGTCCAAGGCGACTTCGTGAACCTCTGCGACGACGGTAATAGCTGCACCGACGACAACTGCAACGGCAAAGACGGTTGCGAACACGTCGGGCTCGATGCCGGGGAATGCATCGATGGCAACCCCTGCACCGTGGCCGACCACTGCGTTGACGGTATCTGCACCGGTAACGCAGTAGCCTGCGACGATAGCAATCCCTGCACCGACGACTCCTGTGATGGCAGCGGCGGCTGCCTCTTTGCCGACAACGATTCTGACTGTGATGACGGTGACCCCTGCACCGTCGCGGACGAGTGCAGCGTCAGCCAGTGCGCCGGCACTGCAGTCCCTTGCGACTGCCAGCAAGAGGCCGATTGTGATGCCCTCGAAGACGACAACCTCTGCAACGGCACACTCATCTGCGTCCTCGACCAGTGGCCCTACAAGTGCACCATCGATCCTGGCAGCGTGGTTGTCTGCCCCGAGCCGCCCTCCGGTCCCGATGCCATCTGCCTGCAAGCCGCCTGCAACGACGCCTCCGGCAGTTGCTCCCTGGTGCCTGACCACGAAGGATTCCCCTGCGAAGACGGCAATGCGTGCACCATTGGCGACAGCTGTCTTGCCGGCCTCTGTACCAGCGGCGACGACCGTATCTGCAACGACGGCAATCCCTGCACCGACGATTCCTGCGCCACCGACAGCGGCTGCCTCTATGCCGACAATGCCGCCCCCTGCTCCGATGGAAACGTCTGCACCGTCGAGGACCTCTGCGCCAACGGTGACTGTGTCGCCGGGCCGCCCCTGGACTGCGACGACGAGAACGTCTGCACGCTGGACCAATGCCAGCCCGCCGTTGGCTGCACACATACTGCCCAGGCCGCTCCATGCGATGACGGCAACGCCTGCACAGCTGGCGATAGCTGCCTCCAAACTGGGTGCGCCCCGGGCACGCCCATCGTCTGCGCCGACAACAACCCATGCACCGACGACGGCTGCGACCCCGCTTCCGGATGCATCTTCACACTCAACACCAACCCCTGCGATGACGACAACGTCTGCACGCTCAAAGACACCTGCCAGAACGGCGGCTGCGTAAGCTCGGCCAACCTCACCTGCGCCGATGACAACCCCTGCACCGACGATGCCTGCGATCCCGCCCTGGGCTGCCTCTTCCCCGCCAACGAGGCCGCCTGCAGCGACGGCAATCTCTGCACGACCGGGGACCATTGTGGCGGTGGCAAGTGTGTCGTCACTGGAATCGATAGCTGCTCTGATGGCAATCCGTGCACCACCGACAACTGCGACCCGGCAGTCGGATGCATTCACAGTCTCAATACCCTGCCCTGCAATGACGGGGATGCATGCACCGCCAACGGCATCTGCAGCGGC
>CALGBT010000611.1 GCA_937884235.1 uncultured Pseudomonadota bacterium | reverse complement strand
TGCCGTCGGAATCGGTTCAGGGCAAGGAGAATAGCGGGCGTTCTATTTTTTGCGGATCACGGGGGGCGGGACCGTAGCAGACACGTCCTTTACCAACCTCGAAATACCCATCAACAAAGAACCATCACCAAACAAACAGGCCACTACAGCATCCCAGTCCTCGTTCGCAAGTAGAGAGCCTCCACCTTTGTGCGGGCCCAGGGCGTCCTTCTCAGGAACTTCAAACTGGACTTGATGGACGGGTCGTTGATGAAACACCGGATACGGATCAACTCCCCCAACTTCTTCCATCCCAGGTGCGCCACAAGTTGAGTCAAGATATGTTCAAGGGTGATCCCATGCAGCGGGTCGTTGGGGTGGTCCTGGCTCATAAACTATCTGCCTCAAGGTTGTCGCGTTCAAAGACTAGTCTCGGCCACGCCGCTTCCTCTGTCAACACCGATGACTTCACCTGTGCAAGTCCGAATCATTATGGCAGAGCCAACACTATCTTGGTGGACAGCTCAGACAAGTGAGATTGTGAGGTTGCCCTGAAATCTGGACAGATGAGATTCGCCTCTAGAGAATCGAGGGGGGGAAGGCGCCGGGTACGTAGTGCGCGCTTCTATGGGAGTTCCTGGAAGAGCACGGACGGTTTCTGGTCATAGTAATCCTTCCTCCTGTCTGGACAATCGGTGTTCATTCGTGGACTGCAGAAGGCGAATATTCTGGTTGACGAACATCAAGCTGGAAAGCCAAGATGGGCAGCCATCATGGTTTTCCTACCCTTTAGCTCGGAGACGTTGTCATGCCGAAGTTGCTGTCGTTCCGGTTCCTGTTCATTATGGTTGTCGCGATGTTAGGCGGATGCGCCGAATCGGGTGAGCATGACACCCCAAACGAGGCCCAAGACAAGACGGGCATGGCTACCTTCGCTAGCACCGAGTACGAGAGTATCCTCCCGGACCCCTCCACGGATTTCGATGTGACCTTCACCAGCGCTCGGCACTTCTCTTTGACTCCCTCTGCTGACTATGACCCCGAGAAGCACCAACTTGGGCACTACACGGCGGATACCGGCTTCGACGAAAAGGGCACGAACTGGTCCTTCGGGCTCGACGAGGAGGGAATGGAGGCGAAGTTCGGCAAGGACTTCGTGGCTGGCGCGCGCCAACGCCTCATCGAATACTTCGAGGGGTTCGTTGGAAGCTCCCAAATGGCTGAGAGCTTTGCTGGCGCGGTCAAAAAGAGTCCTTACTTTGCCGATATGGATCTGAGCGAGGCCCTGGACATCTCCGGTCTGGAGATACAGAGCGTCTCTGTGCACGACGGGGTGAAGCACGACGCAGATGGTGATGGCGAGCGGGAGACCGCCTATTCAATGATCACCGTCCTGGCCAAACTGCCGGCCTTCGCGGTTTCTGCGCCGAAGTCGCCCTTTCCTTCCTGTGACGAGCTGCTCGCCACAAACGATCTTGCGCAGGAGTATGCGGAAAGGTCCGGCTTGACCTATGTCCCCGCTGAGGATGCGACCTGGCGCTATTATGTACATATCGTTGCGCACTTCTATATCGAGGACCTTAGCGAGGCGCACGGTCGTCTCTGGAGCCCGACTGATTACGTTTCCTTGGGAGAGGTGGCCGCTGCGTCCCATGACATGGGTCTAATCAAGCACTTCCTCGAGAATGTCGATCGTTCCTTCCCAGATTCGGACTTCGGGATCACCCTTCGGCCGGATCATGAGTTTGCGCAGTCGACCCTTCACGTGGTGGCCGAGGTCGCTAAGGCAGAGGTCAATCCCGACTGTGCGAGGGAGGTGGACGGTTGGCTGGCCGGCCCCGGACTCATACACCCGCGGCTCTCGACGGCGCACCTGAACGGAGAAGTGGCGCCGACCTTCCTTGAGCAAGCCTACGATGTCAATGTCGATGACTCCGATTCTTCTATGGATCCGGGCATCGTCTGCCTCCACGACGAAGCCGGGAACAGCTTCCTGATTGATGGAGAACACCTGGCGTGCAACACGCCATCCGGAGCAATTACGGTCCGCCCCTGGGAAGGCTCCAGCGAGCGGACGTCCCATGAGGACTTCGTGATCGAGACCCCCTACGTTGCCATGGGCGACGAGACCGGACAGGTCCCGTACTTCCTCGACAGCATGTCATGCACGAATGACTTCTGGGGCCAGTTTTGTACCTCGCGCTTTGGAAGGGGAATCCGTATCTGTCTGACCGAATGGGGAATACACAACCAGGTCGGAGACTACTGGAATATCCACTGGTGGCAGGACAGCAGCAGGGCCGCCGAACAGAGCGCAATTACTGCCGTCGCATACATTCTCAAAGGGGTAGCGCAAGTGTTGCTCGGAGAGAGCTCGCTTATGGTTGTCGTCATCACTCAGGGGGCGGACTGGGCGGTGAAGATTGCAGACGATCTGACGAAAAAGAAGATTGCCGGGTACTGCATCAGTAGCGCCGCCGATCACCTCAAGAAATATTTTCAGGTAGCGGATGAGGAGAGCGAGACTCTTCTGACTGAGGGGTCAAAGCTTGTAGCGGAATTCGTCATCGCAAGAGTCGTAGACGGGTTGGCGCAAATGGCGCAGGTGGAGGCCACGAGTTGGCAGGACTACAGCAACAACTCCAAGTGCGCTTGCGATTTCGAATTCGCACACCCGAACAAATGCAAGGGAGAAAAGCCTTCCCTTGACGGATGGCTCGGCGATCTCACCCGCGACGGGAAGGCGGATCTAGTCGCCCTGAACACCTCGTCACATGACCTCCGAATCTATCCGGGGAACGGCACAGGTGGGCTGGCGGCTTCCTACCAGATCGGGCATGGGTGGGGCTCA
>CALGBT010000610.1 GCA_937884235.1 uncultured Pseudomonadota bacterium | reverse complement strand
GTCTATTTCGAAATCGCCCCATTCATGTACATAGGGAGCGAGAAGGCTCGTTTCTTTGATAAGGCTCACGCCGCGGTGGTGAACTCCGTCCATGGGATCACCGATGATTACCAGGAGTCCTCCGGGCTTGAGATACTTGATCCCGAGGTTCACCAGGTCGTCAACGTGGCCAATTGGGCCGGGGATGTCTAAAGTCCAGAGGCGGTCATTGAGTCTTCGGTCATGACGCCGATTGCTCATGACGGCTTCGCAGTATGCGATGCTTCTCATTGATGGCAGCCCAATGACGACTGCGTCAGCACCGTGGTCTTTGATCCTGGGCATGGACTGCGGGTCGAAGATCTGGCTTACCGTGTGGACATTACTTTTGGGGAGCCAGATGCTCAGTGCCTGGGCTCCTGCGGAATGCCCGAGTTCAATGGCGACGACATTGGTGTGACGCCCGTTTGATTGCTGATGGATCAACTCTGCTGCCAACCGTACCGCTAACATTGGCGGGCGCAGGGGATCGAGCGCATTGATATAGCGGTTCCGAATCTTTGATCTCTCCTCGGAGATGGTCTTGCCATTGCACCATTTGGCCATGGGTGCCTGCACTGATTCCAGGAGTCCTATTTCCCGGCCGACAAATGGCGGATCATACTTAGTATCGGAGCCATCATGGTGTTGGCGTAGAACACGGTTCCCTTGCTGTCTCCGGTTTTTCGCCAGTACCATCCTGTGGGGCGACTGCCAGCCAGCGTATTCTTAATGATGGCTCGGAAGTGCTCGTCATAGGCCACTTCGACGCCGAAGCGAGCTGCCACTTTGTCGCTGGGTTCCTTGTAGACATGGATAGCAAGGAGCGTTAGAGGTAGGGCAAGGTCGACCATCTCGTCCCACTTCCTGCGGTTCTTCCACTGACCCAATGCCCGTACCGTTTCATTGATGATAATGGGGCGTAGCTGCCTGATCACAACTGGGCCCATGGGAATGGTGGTTATGTCTAGATTGTCGTGGAGCCACCGCAGGACTTTCTTTGGCGGTGAAAACGGGTCAGGGGAGATGTCTTCCTGCTCGTGGGTAACTGGCGGCTCGCGGAGATAGCGGTCGTAGTGGGAGAAGACACGATCCCACATTGTTTCTTCTCGCCAGTTGCCACGGGGTTCCGGACCTCTGCCGGGATAGTTTGGCAACCAAAGTTTAGACTTGAGCCAGGGGCCTTGCTTGCTCATTTGGAATCCTCACTCGGCATGTCATAGCTGAGGAAGGTCCTCTCGACTTCTTCGAGGTCATACCGGGACAGTCCCCGGATCTTCATTGCTGGGATTTCTCCTGCTTGCGTTAGTCTCCGAATGAACTCCACAGAGAGTGAGAAGTACTCTGCGCATTCCTTGGCTGTTACCCATCTGGTGCTTGGCTCTGCATTGTTTTTCGTTTCGTGCATTGGGCACTCCTCCCGTTTGGTCCTTCTGCAAGACGTCGTTCAATAGCCTTAGTACCGACGTAGTGCTGTCCAGTTGTCGCGGTGGAGTTCCAGTCTGTAAGTGCTCCACACCTACACTACTCACAATCTGCGGTTTCTAACCGTTTTTCTTTTGGCTTTGTTGAAAAAGGTCAAACGCGCATTGAAAACAAAAAGATCTCACCACGAAAAAATCGGCAGGTATGCTCGGGTAGAAGATAGGCCGTATCTGCCCAAACTGGAGGATGGCCAGCTTTCTTGGAAACCACAATTCTGTTGCCGGTGAATTGGGAGATACTCTTTGCCTGTTGACCGGAGATTGCCCAACTCTGTTTTTCGACCCCCCCTTGTGTTGCCGTCGAAGCCCTCGGCTCCCTCGGGAGTGATTGCCAGCACGTCAAGCAGGTCTCCACCGACTTCGGACTTCCCGATACCTTATTAAGGGAAAGGGGGGATGAGAGCCGTTGAGGGTCCCCATGTACGATTTTTTGTTACAATTGCTCCTCCGTGAGTAGTGTAGGTGCAAGTGAAGAAAATCCCTTGCAGACAATTTGGAAAGTCTCCTGGCGCAGCGGCTGTGCCCGGGGGCTTTCATGTGTGACGGCGGAAATGGTTTCGCCATGGTGCCAAGGAGGTAGTTGATGTTTGCAGGTCAGGTGACCTGTAGTTTTTGAAACTGGCAAAATCATTATAGGAGATTGCCAACCATGGGAAGATTCAGTAGGAAATGTAGTAAGCGGCAGTGGGACAGCATCGAGACATTCGTGAACGAGAATCCAAACATTCACCGGGGGAAGAACAGGCTGTTGGGCCAGCTTCGAGGATGGAAACCTGGATACTGGTGCTGCGCAGAAGGCTGGGTTGACTTCCACAGTCGACCGGACAGGTTGAGTTTCCAT
>CALGBT010000609.1 GCA_937884235.1 uncultured Pseudomonadota bacterium | reverse complement strand
GGCCTCTCCATGCCTCTCTTCTCCGGTTTCAAGACGACCTACGAAGTGCGACGCGCCACCTTCGACGAGGGGCAGGCCCGGGCCGAACTGGCCGGGCTGGTAACGGACATTCAGTTCGAAGTCTGGAGTGCGCACACCCAGGTGGAAGAGTCCGGCAACACGGTGACCGCAGCCGGTGCAGTAGTGCTGGCCGCGCGGGCCGCGGTGACGCTGGCGGAAGAGAACTACAAAGCGGGTACCGGGACCATCGGCGAATTGCTTGATGGGCAGGCCGGTCTGGTCACTGCCCGCTTGCAAGAGGTGGGGGCACGGCTCGACTGGTATCGGGGTATGGCCAGACTGCACCGGGCAGTAGGGGCCAGTCTGCGCCGGGCTGATAATGAAACAGCAGGAGGGTTGCGATGAAGAAGATGGTGCTCTGGCTGGTTGTACTGCTGATACTGGCGGGCACGTCCTGGTTCGTCTATGCGACCTATTTCGCACCCCCTGCCGGAGATGCCTCAGGCATTCGCACGGTGGAGGTTGAGGCGACGCAACGGAGCTTCGTCAAGGTGGTATTGGCCACGGGGACGGTGAAGCCGGAAGTGGGAGCGCAGGTCAACGTCGGGGCGCGGCTTTCGGGCAAGGTGGACAAGCTCAACGCGGCCATCGGCGACAAGGTGACGAAGGGACAGATCCTGGCCATCATTGAACATGAGGACCTGGCCGAGCAGGTGGCGCAACAGGAGTCTCAGCTGGCTTACGTCGGCACGCAGATTGACGCTGAGCAACAGCAGCTGGCTGCGGACCTGGCCCGGGCCGAGGCCCTCATTGAACAGCGGGAGAGCGAAGTCGAAACGGAGAAGCTCCGATTGGTGGCGGTGACCGAGGAGCGACAGCGGGCGCTGAACGCCGAGGCTGGGCGCCTGGAGTCAGTGCGGCAGCAACGGGGGGCGGAGATCAAGCTGGCGCAGTCGCAGATCATGGAGGCCGAGGCCACCAGCACTTACGCCCAGAAGGACGTCAAACGCATGCAAACCCTCTTCGAGAAGGGCATGCTGGCCGAGCAGACGCTGGACAAGGCCGTTACCGACGAGCGTACCGCCCGCTCTCGCCTCAACACCTCGGAGCAGAGCCGGTCGCTATCGGAAACGCGTTTGGACCAGGATCTGGCAGTGCAGGAAGAGGTTGTGAAGCAGGCCCAGGCGGCGCTGACCAACGACGTCAAAGTGCAGGAAGAGACGGTGCGCAAGTCCGAGGCGGCATTGGCGGTGGCGCGCCTGGACCGGGCCGCAGTCGAGGTCTCCTCGGCGGCCGCCCAGCTAGTCCTCAAGGCCTCACTCCCTCGCCTGGAGTCAGGCATCAGAGAGATGAAGATCCGCCTTTCTTATGCTGAGGTGAAGGCCCCCATCGATGGCGTCGTGGGGACTATTTCAACGCAGGAGGGCGAGACCGTGGCAGCGGGCTTCAACGCCCCGACGTTTGTCACCGTGGTGGACGTCACCCGCCTCCAGGTCGATGCCTACGTCGACGAAGTGGACATCGGCAAAGTGCATGAGGGACAGTCGGCCACCTTCACCGTCGATGCCTTTCCCGACACTCAGTTCAAGGGGAAGGTGCTGGCCATCTATCCTTCGGCAATCCTGCTGGATAACGTGGTGTACTACGACGTCGTGATTGGCATCGAAGGTGAGTTCGAGGGCCGGTTGCGCCCAGAGATGACAGCCAACGTGACTATCGAGGTAGCCGCTCGGGGCGATGCCGTTGCGGTTCCCTTGAAGAGCATCCAGCACAAGTCCGGCAAGGAGTTCGTCCTGGTGAAGACAGGTCGCGGCACTGAGGAGCGTGAGGTGACCACAGGGCTTGAGGAAGGGGACTTTGTTGAGGTGCGCAGCGGCCTTACGGCGGGGGCAACTGTGGTCTATGAAGAGAAGGCCAGAGGAGCCCGACCAGAGCGGGGAGGGCCACGGTGATCCTGCTGGAAGGAATCAAGAAAACCTTTGTAACCGGGGCGCTGGAGACCCATGTCCTCAAGGGGGTCGACCTGGAGGTCCAGGAGGGTGAGTATGTAGCGCTGATGGGGAGCTCAGGAACAGGCAAATCGACGCTCATGAATATCCTGGGGTGCCTCGACCGGGCCACAGGCGGGCTCTATACCATGGACGGGGTCGATGTGGGCAAGATGTCTGACATCGAATTATCGTCCCTGCGCAACGCCAAGATCGGCTTCGTCTTCCAGCAGTTCCATCTGCTACCCCGGTCAACGGCACTGGCCAACGTGTTGCTGCCGTTGGTCTATGCCAGCCAATATCCCCGGGAGGCGCGCAAGCGGGCCGAGGGGTTGCTGGCCATGGTCGGTTTGCGGGAGCGTGTGCATTACCTGCCCAGTCAACTCTCCGGCGGCCAGCAACAGCGCGTCGCCATCGCCCGGGCGCTGGTCAACGAGCCGCGCATTATCCTGGCTGATGAGCCCACGGGAAACCTCGACCTCCAGAGCACCAACGACATCATGGATGTCCTCGACCGGTTGCACGCGGCGGGGCACACCATCATCACCGTGACCCACGACCCGGAGACTGCGGGGCGGGCCCAGCGGGTGGTGGTGATGG
>CALGBT010000608.1 GCA_937884235.1 uncultured Pseudomonadota bacterium | reverse complement strand
AGCTTCTTCGCTTCCGGCAAGAACAACTCCACGACTCTCATCCTCACCGAAGACGAGATCAGGGATCGCTATGACAATCTCGACGAACAGATGGCCGGGCGCTGGGGATCGTTCTTCCTCAACCGGGCCGGACTCTCCATCACAGATCTCTCCTTCACCGGCAAAGTCGGCGAGTTCTTCTTCCCACAACTCATCCTCGGCACCGGCCTGGTGCTCAACAAGACCAACGCCGGAGGTCATCTCTACGCCGGATTCGAAGCAGATCTGATCTTGCGTTTCCGCTTCCTGGAACGGGTCGACGCAGTCCTCGTCGGCCAATTCTTTCAGCCAGGCCAGGCCGCAGCAACCTTCGTCAACAAAACCGACCTGACTGCAACCGAGCAAATGCACGGTCTCCAGTTTGGCACCGTCTTGACCTTCTAAGGGCAGGAGGCAGCAATGGACCTACATATCGCTCTAGGCCCCATCGACTGGCTGATTATCGCCATTTATTTCATCTTTATCCTGGGCATCGGGCTCTATCTCAAGCGGTTCGCCGATACCGGGGAGGGATTCTTTCTGGGGGGGCGAAGCAATAGCGCCTGGGTGGCCGGGTTGGCCTTCTTGTCAGCCAACCTGGGAGCACTCGAATTGCTGGGTTGGACCGGGGGCACTGTCAAGTACGGCATGTACGCGGCCCACTTCTATTGGATCGGTGCGATTCCCGCAATGATCTTCCTGGGCCTCTACATGATGCCCTTCTATTACAACAGCAGGATTCACTCCGTGCCGGGCTACCTCAAGCTGCGCTTCGACGAGCGGACCCGAATTCTGAACGCCATCTCCTTTGCCATCATGACCGTCCTCATGTCGGGCATCAATCTCTACGCCATGGCCCTGGTCCTCCGCACTTTCCTCGGCTGGAACTGGGATGCCTGCATGTGGGCAAGTGCCATGACCGTAGCCTGCTACGTAACCATGGGCGGCCTGCTGTCCGCCATATTTACGGAGATCGTCCAGTTCTTCCTCATCTGGTTCGGCCTCTTCCTGGTGGCCATTCTGGGGTTCGTCGAAATCGGCGGGCCTACCGAAGTCATGGCCCGCATGCCTGAAACCATGACGCACCTCTGGGCCAACAGCGGCTCTGCCTCGGCCAACGCCATGGAGGTCACCTTCTCAGGTATCATTCTGGGGCTGGGATTCGTCCTCTCTTTCGGCTACTGGACCACGGACTTTCTGGTGGTGCAGCGGGCCTTCTCCAGCAAAGACCTGCGCTCCGCCCGGTTGACACCAATTCTCGCCAGCTTCTTCAAGATGGCGCTCCCCATCATCGTCATCGGGGCCGGCCTGGTCGCCTATGCCCTGGTCCACGATCCCGCCAGTGGTTTCGCGCTGCTGCGCGGGGCTGATGGCGGACCGGACTACAACTCAGCCCTGCCGCTGCTGATTCAGCGATACTACCCCACCGGACTGGTTGGGCTGGGGGTCACCGCCCTCCTGGCGGGTTTCATGGCGGGGCAGGCAGGCAATGTGACTGCCTTCAATACCGTCTGGACCTACGACATCTACCGCGCCGTCTTCAACAAGGACGCGTCCGATGAGCATCTGGTGTGGGTCGGCCGGGTAACCACCGTCGTCGGCATCCTGCTCTCGGTGGCAACGGCCTACATCACCATGCAGTTCGAAACAATCATGGACTACGTGCAGGCCATCTTCAGCTGGGTCAACGCCCCCCTCTTTGCCACCATGCTCCTGGGTATGTTCTGGCGCCGCTGCACCTCAGCCGGCGCCTTCTGGGGTCTGCTGGCGGGCATGGTCGTTTCATTCCTTCTTTTCCTGCTCCCCCGCCTCGGTCTCCTGGATCCGTCACTCTTCACCTTCGCCGATAGTCCGTCAGACATGACCCGGAACCTCTGGCAAGCAGTCTGGGCCTGGGTCACAACCTTCGGCCTGACCGTCGCCATTTCTTTGGTGACCACGGGCAAGTCCGACGCCGAACTGACCGGCCTGGTAAAGGGCCTGACCCCCGCCGACACCACCAGCGAAAAGACCGGACTCCTGGGATCACCAGGCTTCTGGGCCATCATCTCACTAGCAGTACTTATCGCTCTGAATATCTACTTCTGGTAGGAGCAAAACATGACCGAGTCAACCAAAGAAATGCTCTCGATCTGGTTCTTCGTCTCCATCGTCCTAGGAGCCTTCGGCCTAATCATCCTGGCCATGGGCATCTTTCACTACATAAGCCCACCACCAAACCCCACCTACCAACTAGCCCACCTCCACGCCGACCTCTGGTGGGGCATCATCATGCTACTAGCCGCCACCGCCCTCTTCTTCCTAGACAAAAGGTCCAAAAACTAGCCTCCGCCTTTGCCCTCAACGTCGGCAAGCGCAGCGAGCCGACAGCGAACGGGAGCGCCAGCGACCTGCGAACGGGAGCGCCAGCGACCTGCGAACG
>CALGBT010000607.1 GCA_937884235.1 uncultured Pseudomonadota bacterium | reverse complement strand
CGAATGTATCGGCAGCCGGGTCTGCACCCTTGCCGGGCTGAGCGACTGTGATGCCCCCGTGCCCGCGCTCGAGAGCTGCAACGGCATCGACGACAACTGCGAGGGTAATGTCGACGAGCCAACCCTCGTGGGCGGCAACTTCATCAACCTCTGCGATGACGGCAATTCGTGTACCGCCGATAGCTGCTCTGGAACAGAAGGTTGCCTCAACGAAACTGAAGATCTCCTCGACTGCAGCGATGCCAACCCCTGCACCGTCGCCGACCACTGCGTCGCCGGCACCTGCATCGGCGACCCGGTCCAGTGTGACGACGAGAACCCCTGCACGGACAACGTCTGTACAGCTACCGGTGGGTGCGAGTATCCGCCGCTGCCAGGCCCCTGCGACGACGGCGATCCCTGCACCGTTGGCGACCAGTGCCAGGACACCATCTGCACCGGCACCGCGGTCTCCTGTGACTGCCAGCAGGACTCGGATTGCGGGGCGCTCGAGGATGGTGACCTCTGCAACGGAACTCTCTACTGCGACCAGACTGACCTGCCCTTCCAATGCCGTGTCCAGCAGGGCACCGAAGTCACCTGCCCGCTCCCGGAGGGCATCGATGCCCCCTGCCTGGAACCATCCTGCGACCCGGCAACGGGAGACTGCTCCTTCGTACCGGCCCACGATGCCTGGGCCTGCAACGACAACAACCCCTGCACCATCCTGGAGACTTGCTCAGTCGGAGACTGCGCCGGGGGTTCCGCAGCCAACTGCAACGATGGTAATCCCTGCACCGACGACTCCTGCGACCCGTCGGTCGGCTGTGTCCACGCACACAACACTGCGCCGTGCAACGATGGCAACGTCTGCACCACCGGGGATGTCTGCGATGCCGGTGAGTGCATTGGTCCGGACACACTGGTGTGCAACGACGACAACCTCTGCAACGGGTCCGAGAGTTGCGACCCCGCCATCGGCTGTCTGCCCGGAATACCGCTCAGTTGCGCCGATCAGGACATTTGCAACGGGTCCGAATCCTGCGACCCGGATGTCGGCTGCCTACCCGGTGAGCCGCTGGTGTGCGATGACGGCAACGCCTGCGACGGCCTGGAAACCTGCACCCCGGAACTTGGGTGCGTCAAGGGCATCGCCCCAGTATGTACCGATGATGATGCCTGCAACGGCACCGAAAGCTGCGACCCTGCCACTGGCTGCGTAGCCGGAGCCACCCTGGTGTGTGACGACGATAACCCCTGTACGGACGACAACTGCCATCCCCAGCAAGGCTGTGTGTTCACAGTCAACAAGGCCGAGTGTGACGATGGCAACGCCTGCACCGTTGGCGACCTTTGCAACAACGGCAAATGCACCAACTCGGGTCAGCTGAATTGCAACGACGAGAACCTCTGCACTGACGATCTCTGCGCCCCTGACGAGGGCTGCCTTCACCTCCTCAACCAGGCCCCCTGCGACGATGGTGACCTCTGCACTACCGGTGACCATTGCAACATGGGCGATTGCCTCGGGGCCGGGGCGCTACCATGCAACGACAACAATTCCTGCACGGATGACTCCTGCGAGGCTCAGGCCGGCTGCACCTTCACACCCAACAATGCAGAGTGCGATGACGGCTCTGCATGTACGACTGGAGACCATTGCCAGAATGGGCAATGCGTAATCGCCGCCTTCCTCAAGTGTGACGATGGCAACCTCTGCACGGACGACTCCTGCGACGCACAAGCGGGTTGCGTCAACGTAGCCAACTCGGCCCCCTGCAGTGACGGTACGGTCTGCACTATCAACGATGGCTGCGCCAACAAGGTCTGCGTGTCGGGACCGGCACTCAACTGCAACGACGGCAATGTCTGCACCGATGACACCTGCGATGCTCTGCTCGGATGCCTCAATGCCAACAACACCGCTGACTGCAATGATGCCGACGCCTGCACGCCTTTTGACAAGTGTCTCGGCGGAGCCTGCGTGGGCTCAGGAGCGGTTGACTGCAACGACAACAACTTGTGTACAGACGACTCCTGCAGCCCCTTGACCGGATGTCTCAATGCGCCCAACACGGTGCCCTGCGATGACAACAGCGCCTGTACCGTAGACGATGCCTGCGCGGCGAGTCAGTGCGTCGGCGGCCTAGCCCTGGACTGCGACGATGCCAATGCCTGCACTACGGACGATTGCGCTCCCGATTCGGGCTGCACCCACGTCCCGCTACCCAACGACACAGACTGCGGCGACGGCAACATCTGCAAGGCCGGGGTTTGCGTACCACCCTGCACGCCGGGCAGCACGACCTTCGTCTACACCGGCTCGCAGCAGACATTCACGGTACCACAGGCCTGCAAGACACTCACCATTGAGGCCTGGGGGGCCGAGGGCGCCGGTGGTGCCGGCGGGGCTGCAAGTGGCAAGGGTGGCCTGGCCAAGGGCGAACTGACGGTCCAGCCTGCCGATACCCTCTATGTCTATGTGGGGGGCCAGGCCGGCGCCTTCAACGGCGGAGGAACCGGTGGCAACGCGGGCGGTGGCAAGGGCGGCGGCGCCACAGACATCCGCTACGGCGGCAACGGCAACGGCAACCGCGTGCTGGTGGCCGGCGGAGGCGGCGGCGGAGGAGGTCGAGGGTGCGAAGGCAACCATCTGGGTGGTGCCGGCGGCACCGGCGGTGGCGGCACCGGCGGAAACGGGGCCACCAGCCCCAACGGCGGCGGTGGCTTCGGCGGCAGCCCGGGCGCCGGCGGAGCCAGAGGAATCGGCTGCAACTATGCACTGGGCGAGGCGGGCAACGCCAATGGCACCGGTGGCAACGGCCAGACCTGCTGCTGCGGCACAAACCCGGGCGGTGGCGGCGGCGGTGCCGGCTATCTCCAGGGCGGCGGTGGCGGCGGTGGCTCAGCAGGAACCACGGGCTGCTCCGGCAACGACAAGGGTGGCGGCGGTGGCGGTGGCGGTGGAACCAGCTACACCGGCGGCATGACTGCCAATACGTCCACCCAAAACGGCGTCCGCTCCGGACACGGCGAAGTGAAGATCAGCTGGGGTGAGTAGCGCATCCATGACCGCCCGGTCTAGGTCCGCAAGGTGGCACGGGGCCGTTTGTGAAACCCATTCACCTACACCTCGGGAATTCTCCGCTTCGGCGCTTCCATCTGCGCTGACTTGTTCCTAACGTTGCTGAGGCACGTCAGTCGGGCTCCGTCGGCCCGCGCCAGAGGCTGCCTGGGAGCAACGGGTTTGGGAATTCTCAGAAGAATCGTCAAGGTCATCAAGAGCCAGCCAACGGTGGAAGGAGCAGGCGTCCGGCTCCACCGGGCCATCGGTTTCTCGGAGCCCGAGGTCTACGACCCATTCCTGCTCTTGGATGACTTCCGCTCCCACCGGCCGGACCATTACATCAAGGGTTTTCCCTGGCACCCCCACCGGGGCATTGAGACCATCACATATGTGCTGCGGGGAACGGTGAATCATGGTGACAGCATGGGTAATCGTGGCACCATTGCGCCTGGCGATGTCCAGTGGATGACGGCGGGGCGCGGCATTATCCACCAGGAGATGCCAAAGGGGGACAGCGACGGTGCCATGCACGGCTTTCAGCTGTGGGCCAATCTGCCCGCCGCACACAAGATGATGCCACCCCGCTATCAAGAGGTCCTGGCCGCAGAGATTCCGGAAGTGACAGCGCCAGACGGAACCGTTGTCAAGGTGATAGCTGGAAACTACGGGGGCGCTGCAGGACCGGTGCGGGATATCGTTATTGACCCGCTCTACCTGGACATCCAGATGCGTCCCGGGAGTTCCTTCGAGCTGCCGGTCACGCCCGGCCACACTACCCTCGCATACGTCATTGGCGGACAGGCCTACTTCGGAACCGGGGACGAAACGTACAGCTATCCGGTTGCAGGGGTCGGGTATTTCGACACTGACCTGCCCAAGTTCATTGAGAATGGTCACCTCGTCCTCTTTGGCGACGGTGATCTGGTGCGCACGACAACCGAGGACGCACCGGCACGCTTTCTGGTCATCTCCGGTCGCCCCATCAAGGAGCCCATCGCCTGGCGGGGCCCTATCGTCATGAACACCCAGGAGGAGTTGCAGACCGCCTTCGCTGAGCTCCAAGACGGCACCTTCCTCAAGCAGGATTAGCCACCGGCATCTCGTTTTGAGTTTGACGCGACCCAAACAAATCGGGTATCTGTAGGCAACAAGTGTTAGCAAACGGCCGGACACAACAAAGAGGATAACCACATGAGACATTTCGTGACCACACTGATTCTAGCCGTTTTCGGTCTGCTGCTCTGGACCTCCATCGGCTGTGAGGCTCTCAAGGATGCTGCTGAGCAGGTCGTTGAGGATGAAACAGGCTGTACCGACAAACAGCTGGGCAACCTCAATGAACCGGAACTGCCCAACTGCTCCAAGGCCGTCGCATGCTGCAAATTCGTCAAGGGAGAATGTGGTGAGGTAACCCTCTTCAGCCCTCCCGACAGCATCATTCAAGCATGCAACGTCAACGAAACGGTGCTCTCCGGCATTATTGAGGAATACCAGGGCCTATCCGAAGGGGATTGCCCCGACTCTCTCTCGGACGAAGCCTGCAAGAATGGCCTCGCCAAGACCCGGGAGAACTACCGGAAGACCATGGATGCCGGTGACGTCACCCTGGCTGGAGCCAGCGCACCCAACTGTCAGTTGATTGTCGACCAAACGGTCAACAAGCTCAACGAGTCGCTGGGAGGCGCAGCCTCCCTCCTCCCCAATGCCTGTGAACCGGTGGCTGTGACATTACCAAACCCCGGCACCGCGGACGTCGTCGAAGAAGACATAACGGTAGCCGACTAGTAGGGCTCAGACCGCTCGCCTGAAGGTCTTCCCGTCTTTGTCAGCAACAAAGCCCAGACGACGCAGGTATGCCTGATGCTTCAGTGACTCTGAGGCGGTGACGAACTGGAGATAGCCCAGCGCCCTGAACTTGTCCACCGTGCGGTTGAGTAAGACACGCCCATTCTTCATATCCCGGTAGCGCGGCGTGGCGTAGTCGAGCAGGATGTGGACAACGTGCTGGTTCTCCACGGTGTAAACAAACAGCCCCACCGGATTCAGGTTGCGCATGATGACAATCACTTTGGGATTGTCGATGGCGTCGATATCGAACCCCGGAACGTAGCTCTGAATATCATCATGGTAAAACTTCAGGAACTGCCCGATGAAATACTCTTTCCCAGTCAAGGTCTCGTTGAGAGTGAAATAGTCGCGTCTGAACTTGATACGGTAGAGGTGATAGAGGTTCACTCCGGCGATGAAGAGATTGACGCCAAAGATGGGCCAGAGATGCAGCAGGCCCGCGTAGACAACAAAGAGCAGGGCCCCCGCCAGACTGAAGACCCTCAGCCGCTTGATGTTGCTCATGGTCGACGACAATGCGACCAGACCCGAACCGGCGTAGCCAACAACTTCGATCCAAAGCATCCGCAGTAACCTCCGGCCCCATCTTAGGTCGCGACAGGTACGAGGGGAAGACCAGGCGTCAATTCTCCTTGCGCGGCGTGCGGGCCAACCGGTCGAGAGACTCGGGAGCAACCGGCTCGTTGGCAGCGGCCCCAAGCTCACGGAAGCGGCGCGCCGCAGGCATCAGACGGCTGTCAAATGAGCCGACGGCCTTGTTGTAACTCTCGACGGTCTTGTCGAGGGACCTGCCGACGTCGGTGAAGCGCTCGACAAACATATCGAGTCGTCCTGCCAGCTCCCTACCCTCTTGGGCAATGCGCATGGCATTTTCAGCCACTTGATGCTGCTGCCAACCATAGGCGACGGTGCGCAGGAGGGCCAGCAGAGTCACCGGGGAGGTCAGTAGTACGTTGTTGTCCATAGCGTAGACGAGGAGTTCTGGGTCCACCTCGAAAGCGGCCCCCAGGCAAGCCTCGTTGGGCACAAACATGACAACGAAGTCGGGGGCCTTCTCAAATTGGTTCCAGTACTCCTTGCGGCTGAGTTCACGCACCCGATTTCGCACTGCCTGTGCATGACCGGCAAGGCGCACCCGTCGGTCGGCCTCATCGGTGGCCTCGGAGGCCGCCAGATAGGCATCAAGGGGGACTTTGGAATCCACGGGCAGAACGCCAGCGTTGGGCAGATGAACCACCAGGTCCGGACGCCCCTGTTCACCCGACACCTGCTCGTCGAAGGCGACGTGATTCTCCATGCCGGCCATCTCTACCACCCTTCTGAGTTGGAGTTCCCCCCAGCGACCGCGCACCGTAGGGGAGCGCAAAGCCTGGGACAGGGTCACCGTCGTTTCCTGAAGTCGGGTGTGGGTCTCCCGGAGTTGCCCCAACTGGTGCTCCAGGGACTGATAGGCCCCGGTGCGCGCCTTCTCGAGCTCCCGGACATATCCGTCCAGGGACTCCAGTCCCTTCTGCAGCGGGTCAACGATGTTCCTTAGATCTTTGCGGGCGCCTTCGGCCAGCATCTGCGAGTTGGCATGTAGCACATCTCCGGCGAGTGCCTTGAAGGTCTCGCGCAGCTGCGCCTGAGTCTCATCGGCGCCACGCTGCTGTTGCGCTTGCAACTCCAACTCCCTTTCCAGGCCGGCCACGCGCACCTTCAGCACGCCCATCCGATGCATGGCAAAGACCTGTGCCACCATCCATACCGCCAGCCCCGCGGCCAATCCAATAAAGAACATGGTACCCCCTCTATCAAGCACTTCCTGGAAGACGATACGCCATGGGGTAGGACAAACAGCGTCCGATGGTTACGAATGTAAACCGGTGGGGCGAGGTCCAGATTCACGTTCCCCCTGGTACCAGCCACCAAACCCGAAACGCACCATAGCCAGGAGCAAGAGCAGCGTCAGAATCGGCCACAACCCGGACCCGGGCAACTGTGCGGAACAGCCGCCGCCGCTGCTGCTCTCAGGCATTGCCGGGACAGTATCGTTGGTGAGGTCGGTGGCATCGAGTTCCCGGATGTCCATGGAGACGATTTCTTCCGCAACATACTCCTCCACCACCACAACCGGCTCAGCGAAGGTCGCAAAGTTGAAGGTCTGCGCCTGCGCCAGCACCTGTCCATCCCATGAGGCCACGGGCGGGGAGATGGTCACCGTAAACTCGGTATCCAGCGGCCAGTCCTCCATGGGCTTGATGTTCACCAGGTGGGAATTGGACCCGTAGTAGACGTGCAGGTTGACTCCATAGGTCAGTCCCTGAGCATCCGTCACCACCACGGTATCATTGTTCACAGTCCCCTTGTCTAGACCAAAGGGCATGACAAAAGAAACCCATGACTCTGGGCTCGAAGCGTCCTCGGGCTGCTCATAGGGCGTGCCTCCTGAGAAAAAGGTGCCCGAGAGCGGCCGGTCAGCACCATCATCTCCGAGTAGGCGAGCCCAGAGCACCTGCCAGTGCATGGCTACGGACCGGCCGGTCGTCGGCGGACTGCCAGGTACCGTCGA
>CALGBT010000606.1 GCA_937884235.1 uncultured Pseudomonadota bacterium | reverse complement strand
TTCGCGCAGGGAGGATGCCATGGCAAAGCTTGATACGTCCTACATGGGGCTCAAGCTCGACAACCCGCTCATCGTGGGTTCTAGCGGCATCACCAGCACGTTGGAGGTGGTGAAACGTTGTGAGGATGCCGGTGCCGGAGCCGTGGTGCTACGTTCGGTCTTCGAGGACGAGGTGCGGCGGGAGTACGAGAGCGCGGTGCGGGCGCACATGCGGGCGGGGCACATGGAGGCCTTCACCTACCAGCAGCCCGACCTGATCAACCTCAAGGGAGGGCAGCAGTACCTGGAATTGGTCAACGAGGCCACATCTGCATTGGCTATCCCAGTTATCGCCAGCATTAACTGCTTTGCTGCCCGCAGCTGGGGGCAGTACGCACGGGATCTCGAAAAAGCCGGAGCTAAGGCTATTGAGGTCAATCTCCACGAATTCACGGCGTCAGCGGTGCGCAGTGCCGAAAACGTTGAGGGCACTTACTCTGAGGCGGTTTCGGCGGTGGTTCGAAACACCAAGGTCCCCGTTGCGGCCAAACTGCCTCCCTATTTCACCAATGTTGCCCAGATGGCCTTCCAGATGGAGCTTGATGGAGCTGCCGGGGTGGTGATGTTCAACCGGCCCTTCCTGCCCGACTTTGATATTGAGTCCATTGAGCTCAAAGGCGGAGTCAGCCTCAGCCAACCGGGGGATTACAAGACGACCCTGCGGTGGGTTTCACTGCTATCGAGTCGACTTGGTCTCGACATTTGTGCCTCCGGTGGCATTCACGATGGTCAGGCGATCATTAAACAAATTCTCGCCGGGGCCAGAGCCGTCCAGGTGGTTTCGGCGCTCTATCGCATGGACCTCGCTAGGATCCAGGAGATGCTGCGCACCGTCGCCGAATGGATGGACCGCCACGAGTTCGATACCCTGGCGGACTTCCGGGGCAAGCTGGCGCAGCCCAAAACCGACCTTCCGCACCTCCTGGAGAAGACCCAGTACTCCCGCCTCTATATGGGGCTCTAGGCCCTTTCCTGAAACCGTTGAACTTTCTACCGTCTTGCGTGTCTCCACGCCAATCGCAGCTGCTTGCATTGCTATGGTCGCTGCTCCATGATGGGCTCATCGGTTGACGACAGGGGGTACAGATGGTTCGCAAATTGATGCTTTCATTGCTGGTGTTTCTATTCTCCGCTCCGGCGCTGGCACAGCGGTTGCCGCCGCCCGCGCTGATGGTTCAGGACAATGACCGTTCGCAGCCGTTGGAGCTGTCCGAGGTCGATGTCGACGTGCGCATCGTCGGGCAGGTTGCCGAGACTCGCATGACCATGACCTTCTACAACCCTCAGTCGCGCAACATGGCTGGCGATCTCTTCTTCCCGCTGCCTGAGGGAGCGACAGTGAGTGGGTACGCGCTGGACATCGCAGGCAAGATGGTGGACGGCGTCGTGGTCCCCAAAGACAAGGCCCGGCAGGTTTTCGAAATCGAAGTGCGCAAGGGCATCGACCCGGGTCTGGTGGAGTGGGTCAAAGGGAGTAACTTCAAGACCCGTGTCTTCCCTATTCCACCCAAGGGAACCCGCACCATCATGGTTCGCTACGTGACCCAACTGGTTAGAGACAAGGCTGGTCCCAACTACCAGTTGCCCCTGAACTTCCGCGAAGCCGTGGGCAAGTTCCATTTGCGCATCGAGGTGGTCAAACCCGTTGCCCCCCCCACGGTCACGGGTGGAGAGCTGGCGAACTTCCAGTTCGCCGCCTGGCGAGACGGCTTTGTCGCTGAGACAACCCTGGAGAAGCAACGGCTGGTCAATGATTTGAGTATCGCCATTCCCGACACCCGCCCCGCCGCCGTGCGGGTGGAGAAGGCCTCCGACAAGAATCACTACTTCTATGCTCGCCTGGCCCGGCCTTCACTGCTCCTCGCAGGGGGCGACGACACGGTCAAGCGCATCGCCATCTACTGGGATGCCACCGGCTCCATGGGAGAAGTGGACCGCACGAAAGAGCTGCAGGTTTTGCAGGAGCTGCTCAAGCGACTGGGGGACGTCACCGTTGACCTGGTGCTCTTCCGTAACGAAATGGGCCGGCCGGCGACCTTCGAAGTTAAGGGCGGTGATGCCAGCAAGCTGGTGGCCGCGCTCAAAGCCGTGGACTACGATGGTGGCACCCAGATGGGAGCCCTGAAGTCGCTGCCGAGCAAACCCGCCTACTATATTCTATGCGGCGACGGTCTCTCCAACTTCGGCAAAGAAGAACCACCTCGGTTCAACGCCCCCATCTTTGCCCTGGGACCAAATGCCCAGACCAACCACTCCTTCCTCCGCTTTCTGGCGCTGCGCAGCGGCGGGGCCTACTTCAATCTGACTCGCCTGGAGGTGGCGGTGGTGGCGAAGGCCATCGGTCAAAAGCCTTTCTCGTACTTGAAAACTGAGGTGGTGAAAGGGCAGGTTGAGGGTATCTACCCGTCGGTGCCTCAGCCCATGCCGGGCGACTTGTTTGTGGCCGGCAAGCTGGTTTCCAAGAGTGCCACCATCAGGATTCACTACGGCCTCGCCGGCGGTGTCAGCGACAGTGAGGAGTTCATCATCGAGCAGGCTGGAGCTCCGGAACAAGCAGTCCTGCGCATCTTCTGGGCACAGAAGAAGATCGAAGAACTGATGATCTTCCCTGAGAAGAACGAGGACGAGCTACTGACTACCGGCCAGGATTTCGGGCTGGTGACCCAGGGAACATCGCTCATGGTGCTGGAGCGCCTCGAACAATACGTGGAGCACCGCATCGCACCACCGGAGTCATTGCCGGAAATGCGTGCCCGGTACTTGGCCGAAGTCGAGGAATTCCACCGTCAGCGTGCAGCCGAGGAAGAAGACAAGATAGTTCATGTGCTGGCGCTCTGGAAGGAACGGGTGGATTGGTGGCAGAAAGAGTTCAAGTATCCCAAGGATCTGCGCATCAACAAGGAAGAAGAGAAGGCCGCAGAGTCCGGGGTCGGCATGGGAGGTGGGGGAGCTTCAGGTGCGGCTCCCATGGTGCGAATGCTCGGGGCGGCTTCTTCGGAGGAGGCCGTCGCCGACGACTTCGCGCCGGAGGCCGAGCCGGCGTCCGCACGTGATGAGTTGCGCCGGGAGTCCCCCCGCAAGAAGTCCAAGTCGAAGAACGACAACGGCGACGACGATGGTGACGATTCCACACCGGAACCGACCATCGCTCTCAAGGCCTGGAATCCTGACACTCCGTATCTCAAAGCCATGGAGAAGGCTGGAAAGGGGGAGGGATTCAAAGTCTACATGGCCCAGCGCCAGGAATTCGGCGACTCGCCGGCTTTCTTCCTGGACTGCGCCGATTTCTTCTATGGCAAGGAGAACAAGGCTCTGGCCTTGCAGGTGCTCTCGAACATCGTCGAGTTGGGCCTGGAAGACCCGGCCCTCTACCGCGTCACCGCTCATCGGCTGGCGCAAAAGGGCGAATTGGAGCTGGCGGTGCTGCTCTTTGATAAAGTGCTGAAGCTGCGCCCCGAAGAACCCCAGTCCTATCGCGATCTGGCTCTCGTGTTGGACCAGATGGAGGTCTTTGACCGGGCCGTCGATCTCCTCTACCACGTTGTGCTCAACCAGTGGGACCGATTCGATGCCATCGAAGTCATCGCGCTCATGGAACTAAACCGCATCCTGGCCCGGGCCGAGCGGGCCGGCAAGGGCATCACCCTGGTGGACAAGCGCCTGACGAAGCTGCTCGATGTCGACGTGCGGATCATCCTGACCTGGGATACCGACATGACCGACATGGATCTGTGGGTCACCGAGCCCTCGGGGGAGAAGGCCTTCTACGGCAACAACAACACCACCATTGGCGGCCTGGTCTCAAGAGACTTCACCCAGGGCTATGGGCCAGAAGAGTACGTTCTCAAGAAGTCCATGGCCGGTCAGTACAAACTCGAGGCCAACTTCTACGGCACCAGCGAACCATCGGTGACCGGGGCAGTGACGCTGCAGGTCGACGTCTTCACCAACTACGGCCGCGCCAACGAGAAGCGCCAGACCCTCACCATCCGCCTGACCCAGGCCAAGGATGTGGTGCATGTTGGCGATGTGACGTTTTAGGGACGGTATTGGCAGCGCGTGGCGGGTGACGTAGTAACGGCTTGGTCCATCTCCCGCGTGCCTGCGGAACCCGAACATCGCACCCAAACCACCCCCTACGCCTTCACCACCCGGCCCGCACCCTCCCGCAGCACGGCGTAGACCTCCATGCCCAGCTCCAGCTCCAGCGCTGCGACCTGCCTTCGGGGCACATGGGCCACCAGGGTCAGTCCCTGGGCATCAAGTCTTACCTCCAGCCCAGACCGTGTCGGCGCCAGGTCCACGACCCGGCCGGTGAACAGATTGGCCGGCGACGGCGACGGGGCCTGCCGGTGCACTTCGAGGTCGCGGCGGCGGAAGAGCAGGTAGCCGCGCCCGACGAAGCCGGCTCCGGCCAACTGGAAAGTTGCCTTGTCAGCGACAAAAGTGGCGGAGCTGTCGTGTGCCTCAGTGACTTCCCCCTCGATGAAATTGTCCACCCCCGTGAAGCGGGCCACGAAGCGTGAACGGGGCTCCACGAAGACCTCGTCCCGAGTACCCATCTGGATGATGCGCCCTTCTGCCATGATGGCCACGTGGCTGGCCAGAGAAACTGCCTCTTCAAAATCGTGGGTGACGTGGATGATCGTGTTTCCGGCGCGGTGTAGCTGGCGCAGGAGGGCCCTCAGCTTCTCCCGGGCGCGAATATCCAGCGCCGAGAGGGGTTCGTCGAGGAGCAGCAACTTTGGCTCCCGGGCGAGGGCTCGTGCCAGGGCCACCCGCTGCGCCTCGCCACCCGAGAGAGTGCCGGGACGTCGATGGAGCAGCTCAGCCACCCCCACTTGCCCAGCCAACTCGGCGGCTCGGTCGAGGCGCTTACTCCGGGTCACGCCCTGCGCTGCCAGTCCATAGGCAATGTTCTTGTGCACTGTGAGATGGGGGAAGAGGGCCCGATCCTGGTAGACCAGCGCCAGGTCGCGGTCCTGGATGCGGGAACCGGTAATCTCTCTGCCATCCAGGAGTACAGTACCGCCCGTCGCCGGGTGCAAGCCGGCGAGGATCTCCAGCACCAGCGTCTTGCCACCTCCCGACGGTCCCAGCAGTACGAAGTAATCCCCCGCCGCCACCGAGAACGAAATGTCGTCAATGGCAAAACCGTCCCAGCGAGCCGAGAGATTGCGTACCTCAAGCATCGTCACGTTCCCTCGCCAGCAGGCGCAGCAGAATAAACAGGACGAGGCAGACCAGCACAAAGAGCGCGGCTGCCGGACGGGCATACGACAATCCGTAGGCCCCGAACCACTCCCAGATAAGAACCGGTGTAGTCATGGGGTGATAGGCAACGATGACTACCGCGCCAAATTCGCTCATGCCCCGCGCCCACATCAGCACGAAGCCCGAAAGAATCGCCCGCCAGGCCAACGGGACGGCGATGGTCAGAAAAACCCGCAGGGGAGATGCGCCCAGTGTCAGGGCGGCCTTTTCGAGGCGCTCGGGAACTGCGGCGAAGCCGTCTCGGGCGGCATTGATAAGAAAGGGAATCGAGACAAAGGACATGGCCACCATGATCCCCGCCGGATGGCCGACGAAGTCGAGTCCGATGCCGGCCGCTGCCTGGCCGAGTGGCGAACTGCGTGCAATCACCGTCAGTACGGCAATACCCGCCGCAGAGTGCGGAATGACGGTGGGCAGGTCCACCAGTCCCATGACCAGGCGCTTGCCCCAGAAGTCCTTGCGGGCCAGCAGATAGGCAAAGGGCACAGCCGCCAGTGCCAGCAATGCCGTGGCCAGCATGGAGGTCCAGAGGGTCAGCCAGATGGAATCCCGCAGCTCGGCATTGCCGGCCGCCGCAACCACGTTGGCCGGCTCTCCTCCAAAAAAGAAGAGCCCTGCCAGCGGGGCCACGATGAAGAGCAGCACCAGGCCACCCAGCACGGCGAAGGCAAGCTGCATCGGATCCCAGCGGATTCCGACTCCTCTAGTTCTGGTCGCTGGCATAGGCGCGCAGACGCTCCGGTAGCTGGTTGTACGTAAGCGTCGGGGAAGGAATCAGAGAGGATTGCCCATACTTCTGCAAGACCGCCATGCCCTGCTCGGCACTCACCAGGAACTCGACGAATTCGAGGGCGAGTTGCGGTTGCGGTGCACCGTGTGGGATGGTCACGCCGTAGGCGATGGGGCCGCCGCGCTTGGCAATCGTCGTGCCTGGCGCGGGGCCAGTTACTTCGACTGACACAGCACCATACTCGGCGGCTCTCCCGGAATCCCCCAGGTTGACCGCCGCGGGCAACTCCAAGAACGGAATCCCATGCTGCAGGGCCACCGAGCGATAGAGAAAAGCGAAATCCAGTTCCCCTACTTCCAGAAGCGCAACGAGATCCGAAGCTTTGGGACGAATGTGACCTTCGGCGTTGGCCTCCACCGCCGCCTGGAGTCCCGCCACGGCCAGGCTCCGTTCAGCGAGTTGCAACACCATCAGCGCCCGATAGCCGCAGGGGTCTGAGTCAGGATCCGAATGGCCGACCCGGGTGCCTGCGACCATGAGTAGCTGCGGCCAGCTGTCGAGATTGGGGATCCCATCAGCTGGCAAATCGGCAGGGTAGGCCAGGACCATTTCGTTGGCGGCAAAGATGAGATTCCACGTGGCATGCTGGCCCAACAGCAACTCGTCAATTACCGTATAGTCTGCCAGCGCCAGCACGTCGCAGGTGCGCCCGAGGTCCGAGAGCTTGCGGGCCGCCGCCCGGCTGCCTGAGGCCTCCCGCACGACTTTGACCCCGGGATGGCTGGCTTCGAAGGCCGCGGCAATCTCCCGCAGAGGGATCGCTAGACTGCCGGCGTGAAAGACCACAAGTTCCCTCGTCGCTCCTGACTCGGTCCCCTTTCCACAACCCGCAAGGACGAGCGCCAGAACGAAACTACATGTCCACCACCTTGCCATCACCAACTCCCTCTGTCCGGCTATTGATCCCGCGGGCGGGGAACGTGATGTTAACCACCAATTGCGCAGAAGATCAAGGCCACGTATACTGACCGCTCCGGCCGTCGGCCGGGCAATTGTCGTAGCGGAGGTCCTGATGAAGCAGTTTGCCGGCGTGATAGCCATCGCCAGTTTCCTTTTCGGCTGCAGCAGTCCTGCCGATCCTGTTGTCACTGCAGATGTCGTGGCAGACATTCGCGATGCGACGGGCCTGGCTGACGTTGACGTTGATGAACAGGGAGGTACGGAGTTATCAATTCCTGAGGTGCTCATCGAGGTTTTCGCCTTTGACGATGTGGAACCGGAGATTGGACCTTTGTGCGAAGCTGGTGAGGGCTGCTTCCTCGATCCCTGTAACGACAACGAGGAGTGCCTCTCGGGCTGGTGCGTCGAGCACATGGGTGAGGCCGTCTGCACCCAGGGCTGCGTCGACGAATGTCCGCCGGGATGGGAGTGCCGCCAGATTGCCGGTGGCGTGGACATCGCTTACATCTGCGTCTCCCGCCACGCCAACCTCTGCCGCCCGTGCGCCGACGGCGGCGACTGTGATGGGGCTGGGGGTACTGAGGATGTCTGCGTGAACTATGGAATCGAAGGTTCTTTCTGCGGCGGAGCCTGTGCTGCCGACGACGACTGCCCGTGGGGTTTTTCGTGTCAGACGACCTTCACCGTTGATGGCGTCACCACCTCCCAGTGTGTTGCCGATGCCGGTATCTGCCCCTGCACCGACACCTCCGTCTCCCTGGGCCTCTGGACCCCGTGCCAACAGACTAACGATTTTGGTGAGTGCCAGGGTAAGCGAGTATGCGCCGCCGACGGCCTGCTTGATTGCGACGCCACCGTTCCCGCCGCAGAGGTCTGTAATGGACTGGATGACAACTGCGATGGCGACGTGGATGAAGATACCTGCGACGATGAGAACCCTTGCACCGAAGACCAGTGCGACGGGGAAAACGGTTGCCTCCACTCCCCCCTGACCCAGGGCGAGTGCCTCGACGGTGATGCCTGCACCATCGGTGACCATTGCGAGGCCGGCATCTGCGTCGGCTCACCCATCAAATGTGACGATGATAACCCGTGCACCGACGATAGCTGTGATGGGCTGGGCGGATGCGATTTTGCCGACAACGAGGCAACTTGCGATGATGGCGACCCTTGCACCGTGGCTGACCGTTGTGCAAATAGCGAATGTGCCGGGACCGCGGTCTCCTGCGAGTGCCAGGTCAACCAGGATTGTGCGGCCCTGGAGGACGGGGATCTTTGCAACGGGACTCTAGCCTGCAACACCGGCAAGCTGCCCCACCTCTGTGAGGTCGTGCCAGCCACAATAGTCGATTGCCCGCTACCGGCGGGCGCTGATGCATTCTGTCAGGCCGCTCTCTGCACCCCCGCCACGGGAGCTTGCAGCATCGTCCCAGCCAACCAGGAATTCTCCTGTGATGATGGTAACCCTTGCACCATCGGCGAGAGTTGCCAGGAGGGTGCCTGCACCGGCGGCGTCGCGCCGAACTGCAACGATGGCAATCTGTGCACCGACGACGCCTGCGCAACCGAGTCTGGTTGTATCCACGTCCCCAATGCTGTGGCGTGCAACGACGGCAACGTTTGCACCACCAACGACGCCTGTAGCGAAGGGCAATGCGTTGGCGGTAATGAACTGGCCTGCGACGACGGCAACCCCTGCACCGATGATTCCTGCGACCAGGGCGTGGGCTGCGTCCACAAAGCCAACACCGCAGCCTGTTCTGACAACAACGCCTGCACCGTCAATGACCATTGCCAGGGCGGTCAGTGCGCTGCCGGGGGCGTTCTCAACTGCGACGATGGCGAAATCTGCACTCTCGATGGCTGCGCCTCCGACGTCGGCTGTACTCATACACCCCTCGCTGGAGCCTGCGACGATGGCGACTCCTGCACCGGTCCTGACTTGTGTGGAGGAGGAGTTTGCGTAGGTGGTCCGTCCCTCGATTGTGACGACGGCAACCCCTGTACGAAGGACAGCTGCGGTGACTTCGGTTGCCTCCACGCCAGCGACGATGACGGGGAATGCAACGACGGCAACGCCTGCACCGTTGGGGACCATTGCTCGCAAGGCCAGTGCAGTAACGGTGGCAATGTCAATTGCAATGATGACAGCGTTTGTACCACTGACTATTGCGACCCCGCCGCCGGTTGTATCTATACTTTCAACAGTGCCCCCTGCAATGACGACAATGCCTGTACGCTAAAGGATAACTGCCAGCTCGGGGAGTGCGTGGGCAGCGGCCAATTGACCTGCAGCGATGCCAATCTCTGTACCGATGATTCCTGCAATGCCCTCACCGGCTGTGAGTTTCTGCCCAACGCCGTCGGTTGCGACGACGGCAACGAGTGCACCGCGGTGGATCAGTGCCAGGGCGGAAGCTGCATCGGTTCCGGCGCTCCCGACTGTGACGATGGGAATCCATGCACCACCGATCTTTGCGACGCCGCAAAAGGGTGTGTCAACATCAACAACAGTGATCCCTGCGACAACGGCAACGCCTGCACCGAAAACGACGTCTGTTCGGGCGGTGCGTGCCAGGACGGAGATGCGGTGACCTGTGACGACGGCAACATCTGCACCGACAACACCTGCGACCCCGACCTGGGCTGCCAGTACCCGCTGAACCTGGCCCCCTGCGACGATGGCAACATCTGCACCGAAAACGACAGGTGCGCCAACGGCCAGTGTCAGGCCGGCCCGGCCATCTCCTGCGAAGACAACGACAAGTGCACCCAGAACACTTGCGAACCAGATAGCGGCTGCGTCTACCCGGCCATTGTCCCCTGCTGCGGCAACGGCGTCAAAGAGGGCGGCGAAGAGTGCGACGACGGCAACGAGAACGACGGAGACACGTGTAAGAATAACTGCACCGCGGCACCGCTCAACTACACTAACGGCATGGGCGGCTTCTACGGCGCCAATGGTGGCAACAAAGAGGCCAACGCCAAACTGGCCTGCGAAAGCCACTGGGGCAACGGCCAATGCTGCAACGACGGCTGCGGTTCGTGCAACCACCGAGGCTACCACAAGTGCGGAACCCCCAACTGCAATGGTTCCACCTACTGGAACTACCTCAGCATGTCCCAGTCAATGGACTGCGGCTGGGTCAGCGCCAATGAGATTCTGGTCTCCGCCGACGGGAAGAACTGGACGCAGTAACGCAGCTTCCCAGGCTAAATGACGCACCACCCAAACCCAGTCATCCTGAGCGAAGCGAGCACCGCGAGCGCAGTCGAAGGACCCCCGGGCACCAGATGTGCCGAGTCGTATCGCACCACCCAAACCCAGTCATCCTGAGCGAAGCGAGCATCGCGAGCGCAGTCGAAGGACCCCCGGGCACCAGATGTGACGCAGTGCGGGAGTACCTCGTTTGACGCAGTATTGGTCCGCCGTCGCCTGGGTGGGGCCTCGACCAATCCTACGGTGGGCGGGGTCGGCGGCTCAAACGCCGTTCCCGCACGGCTCGGTGCTATGGCGAGATTCCCTCGGGGGCCCCGAGGGCCCCCTCGGTCAGCATCACTGCGTACCATCCGTTCCGATGCAGCACGATCCGCACCACCCGGTCACCAACGGTCCGCACTGACCGCTGACTGAGGCGGCCCCAGGGCCGCCGAAGGAATCTCGCCATAGCCCATGGAGCGCGGGCAAAGACGGCACATGCCCGACGCAGTCCGCCGTGGGATTAGCCGCCGCATTGAGGGGCGACGGCGGACCAACACCGCGTCAAACTTCGCCACTGACGATGCGCCACCCAGGCCTAACTCGTCGCAATAGCAACGGAATCTGGCGGCGCGTCCGCTGTTTTGCCGTTGCGTCCATCAAACTTCGCCACTGACGATGCGCCACCCAGGCCTAACTCGTCGCAATAGCAACGGAATCTGGCGGCGCGTCCGCTGTTTTGCCGTTGCGTCCAGCACGGCTCGGGTGGTGCGAACTGACAAGAAGCTTGGATGGGGGCGCGGCATCGGACTGGGCGGACGGAAACAGCTATCACCACTGCCCTGGTTCCACGATCACCGGCACTGGGGCGGATTCACCGTGGGTGGTGCCACTCTCGATGCGGCCCGTCACGGTTGTGGAATCTGGTCCGCCGTAGAGCTGGGTCGTGATCGATGGAGCGAGGGAAGCGACGTAGGCTATGCCCTCATGGTTGATGAGACTGTGCACCACCGGGCCGGCAACCGCGGGATACTCGAAGAAGAGTTCAGCCAGTTCCCCCTGGACCACTGACTCAGGTGCCTGTAGCTGCAGCTTCACCTCAGCCACCTCCGGCCACTCAGGCTCGCCGCAATGCCAGAGTTGCATGCCCATTTCGTGCACCACCAGGAGTCCGCCATCGTTGTCGATGAAACGAAATGCTACCGGGGGATTGGTGAAGTTCTCGATAGCCCCGGCCGATTCGGCCTCGGGGTTGGGCAGTTCGTGAAGCAGTTCCCCGTCAGCGACCCGGGAAATAGCCACCCCTCCCGCCGGAGACATGTGCGCGACCACCGACTTGTCAGTTGACCACGCCACCGGGGCAGCAGTTGACGGTCCATACGTCATCAGATTGATGCCCGCGAAGCCGGCGGGAATGGTTGGCCCGAACTGCTGCATGTTGTGTAGCTTGTAAAACCGCAGGTTACCGTCATGAAGGACGGCCGCCAGTTCCTGCCCGTCCGCCGACAGATCCAGGTCCGCAATGGGGGAGAGCAAGGGCACGTACACCGGCGGTTCCCCGGTCGTCGGCTCGGCCGGTTGCAAATCACCAACGAGGTCAAAGCCGGACGCGCCGCTGCCGGAAATGTCGATAAGATGCAAGTGACCGCTGCCCAATGGCTGCACCAGAACCTGGGCTGCCCCACCAAAGACAATTCGGGGTCGATCCAGCCAGTAGCCGTTCTGACATTCGCCGTCACCTTCGAGAACAACATTGTGGAGCAGTTGCCCGGATTCCCTCTCCCAGATGGTAACCGAGGCCTCGGAGGGACCAGGGCCAATCACCTGCCAGCAGGAGAGCGCCGCGACATACTGCCCATCAGGGCTCAGCGCTGCGTAGAGGCCGGACAGCCAATCCAATTCGGGGTTCGACGGAGCCGGCGGCGTCAGCACAGGCCCCTGCTCCCCGGTGGGCAGATGCACCACCGTAACTGTCTCCTGCCCGAGAAGCACATCGTACTCCCATTGCTGGGCCGACAGGTTGGCCAGGTTCTCCTGCTCTCGCCCCAGCGGTTCACCGTCACGAACCCGGAAGTACTCCCTCGAAAAACCACTCTGGAGCGCCACGAGTTGTTCGTTTGGCGAGAGAATAAGGTCGGCATCACCGTATAGGAAGTTGTAGACGTTGGGCTGGCGGAACCAGACGACTTGCGGCTCGCACTCGCCAAATGGGCCCGTGGGACCAACCGCAATGTCTGTCACCGAATCGGCATCGGGTTCGCCTGAGTCCTCGGCGGACGCAAGATCGGCACCACTCCCCAGGTCGAACTCAGACTCTGACAACGCATCTTCACTGTCCGGGAGACCTGAGGCGCTCCCCGGCAGGCTCTCCGGGCAGCCGACGATAAGCAACGACCAGAACAGCAGGGGGGCAATAGTCGTGGTTCGCATGGGCCATCCTCCAATGACAAGAATCTAGGCATTGTCGGGGGCGGCGGCAATGATGGGGCACGAGAGACATGGACCGAGTCACTACTACGTTCACCTCTCCCCCCCACCCGCGCATCACGGGTCGACATCATCGCCTCGACCGCCTATAATCACCCTGCCGGCGCGCCGGCACGAGCGAACCGAAAACCACAACCGGAGTCGAGCATGCGTCGCAACCTGACCGCTGTGCTGTTACTGACCATCTCCTGCTTACTGGCCGGCTGCGGCACGGGTGGCGGAGTCGTAACCACCGAACTTCCTGACCTGGCTAAGCCCGATCTGGCCGCACATGACGGCTGGTCAGAGGTGGCAATCGCACCCGACACAACCGCCGACCTGCCGCTCGATGATTTCTGGGATTCGGCTGCCGTGGACGGGGCCACCGACCTTGCCACAGTTGAGGAGGGTGCCCCCGGATGGCCCTGCGTGAGCGACGGTGATTGCCTTTCGAACCTCTGCATCCCCACTCCTGACGGCCAGCAGTGCACCACCACCTGCATCGACGAGTGTCCCTTCGGCTGGCAATGCCGGCTCTACGGCCCCAGCCTCCCTGACGAAGTCTACGTCTGCGTCCCCACCGACGTCGACCTCTGCCGTCCCTGCGAAACCAACGGCGACTGCTTCACCGACGGCACCGATGCCGGGCAGGCATGCGTCTCGTACGGCCCTGACGGCAACTTCTGCGGTTCTCCCTGCGAACTGGACGAGGATTGTCCCCAGGGGTTCTTCTGTCAGGCTGCCGTCGACGTCGCTGGCAGTGCCGTTGCTCAGTGCGTCCGCGCGGCGGGCGACTGCCCATGCAAACAACGCTTCGTCGATGTCGGCGCCCAGACCACCTGCTACAACGAGAACACCTACGGCCTCTGCGCCGGCTCCCGGACCTGCCTCGGCGCCGGACTGACGGCTTGCGACGCACCCATTCCCGATGCCGAAGCCTGCAACGGACTTGATGACGATTGCGACGGCATGGTGGACGAAGAGGTG
>CALGBT010000605.1 GCA_937884235.1 uncultured Pseudomonadota bacterium | reverse complement strand
GTGCCGGGCTGACTGCTTTTAAGTGGCTGCGCGAGGTGGAAGATGGGCCCCGCGTCCTACCGGCGTGGAACACCGGCATGGCCCGGCATCCGGATGAGTCAATTGTGATCAGTCAGAACTGGGATGAACTGAGACGCTTCATGTGGAACTATGTAGGGCTCGTCAGGTCGGACAACCGGCTGGCCCGCGCTCGTCGGCGATTAGCGGCCATGCGTGAGGAGATCCTCGCAGACTACTGGAGTTTCATCGTGACCCCTGACCTGCTGGAGCTACGCAATCTCTCGGACGTCGCCTATATGATCCTGGAGATGGCGAGTACCCGCAAGGAATCCAGGGGGTTGCATTATAATTTGGACCACCCTGACACTGACGATCGGAATTGGCGGCGCTCGACGATTATTCGAGGGACGCGGCCGCGCTAGGGACCGTTCTTGATCTGCAGCTGGTAGGTCTTGCAGTTGGCGGTGACGCCGGGTTTGCGATAGACCTTCACGAAATACTTGCCACCATAAGATTTGCACTGATTGGCCCCAGGAATAGCGAGGTGTCCAGTTCCGGCAGGGCCGACCTCCACTGAGCAGGGACATTCTCCACCGTCAGTGCCGTCATAGAAATTGACTGTCCAGTGGAAGATGTCGCCATCGTTGCAAAGCAGATTCTGGACCGGGTCACAGCCATCCCGGTAGATTTGGAAGCGGAATGCGGCGGCGCCACCAACCAACTCGGCATGGACGGTGAAGTCGTTGCAGTTGTCCCCTGCATCATCCGTGGCGGTGAAGACGAACCAGTCTTCATCATCGCCCGGGACGAGGTTGCCAAAGGTGTTGATGGCCGGGTCCCCCTGGGTGACTGTCCCCAGATCAGTGGCACTGGCGCACTGGTTGCCTGCGTTGTCCTGGTCGACAACATCCTCTTCGCACTCGCAGCCGTCATCAAACAGGTAGTTGAGGTCGAAGAAGTGGGTGCTGCAACCGGCAATGACGCAGGCCCCATTTTCGCAGGCTGGCGTGCCGTTAGTCACCTTGCCGCACATTCCTACCGGGTTGCCCTCGTCAGTGGACCCGTTGCAGTTGTCATCGATCTTGTTGCACTGCTCCGTGGCGCCGGGGAAGACGTATTGCTTAGTATCGTCGCAATCCATCTTCTGGTTCGTGTTGTAAAGGTCCTGGCCCTGGCAGAGGCACTTGAAGTTGTTGGTGACGCCATAGGTGTCCTGGTCGCCGTCATAGAAATAGTCCTGGCATCCTGCGGCGTTTTCCTCGTCGATCTTGCCATTGCAGTTGTTGTCAACTTTGTCACACAGCTCAGTGGCGAACTTGTTGACCTGGGGATTCTGGTCATCGCAGTCGCTCCCTGCCGGGTCGCCATCCCCATCGATGTCGTTGTCGAGGCAATCCTTGATGCCATCCTTGTCTGTGTCCGGGAACCCTTCGTCGATGCCGCCGAGGCAGTTGTTATCGATGGCATCGCAGAGTTCTTCGACACTGGGATTAATGAAGAATTCCTGGTCGTTGCAGTCCCCGCCCAGCAGTGCCGTGTATTGACCTTCAGCGGTGCAAGTGCATTGAGTCGCGGCGGTAATGCCAAAGCCGTCGCCATCCACGTCGAGGTGATAGGTCAAGCAGCCGTCAGAGCCGAATTCGTCGATATTGTTGTTGCAGTTATTGTCTATTCCGTCACAAAGCTCGTTGGCCCCGGGGTTGGCTTCCTTCTCGTTGTCGTCGCAGTCGCCACCCTGGGTCGTGGTATAGAGACCTTCCCCGCCGCACAGGCACTGCCACTTGAAGGAGTTGCCGTAGCCATCGCCGTCGGCATCCAGGTAGTAAGGCGAGCAGCCGGATGAGCCGTCCCCATCCACCGAGCCGTTGCAGTCGTCATCAATGCCATTGCAGAGGTCTTCTGCACCGGGATTGACGTTCTGGTTATTGTCGTCGCAGTCACCCGGTAGCATGGAGATGTAACCCTGTCCAGCTTCGCAGAGACACTGCGAGTTGCCGGAATCTCCGTAGCCGTCCAGATCGCCGTCGAAAAAGTAGACCTGACAATCGGCAGTGCCATCGTCGATGATGCCATTGCAGTCATCGTCCCAGCCGTTGCAGACCTCGGCCTTGCCGATGTTGACGTTGGGGTTGGTATCGTCGCAATCGCCGCCATTCTTGGTTGTGTAGAAGTCCTTCGGGGAGCATAGGCACTTGGTTTCAGCGTTGTTGCCCCAGCCGTCCTTGTCGAGGTCATGATAGTAAAGTGTGCAGCCTTCAGAGTCGACCTCGTCCAGCAGGTTGTTGCAGTTGTTGTCTTTGCCGTCGCAGACTTCGATTTTACCGGGGTAGATCTCGTCGTCAGCGTCGTTGCAGTCCCCGAAGTTCTCGGCGTTGTAGGAGCCGCTGGGAGAGCAGGTGCACTTGGTGTAGTTAAGGATTCCCCAGCCGTCGGAGTCTTCGTCCAGATAGTACGTGTTGCAACCCAGGGAGCCGTCTTCGTCGGTCTTGAAGTTACAGTTGTCATCCTTGCCGTTGCAGTACTCGTTGGCTCCGGGGTAGATCTTCGCATCGTTGTCATCACAGTCACCGGATTGGGTGGCCGAATATTCTCCCTTGGATTCGCAGACGCACTTCTTGTCGGCATAGACGCCGTAGGTGTCCTTGTCCTGATCGCGATATCTCAGGACGCAGCCGGAACTGCCCGCGTTGTCGACATCGCCGTCGCAGTTGTCGTCAATGTTGTTGCAGATCTCCTCGGCCAGTGGGTGGATCTTCGGGTCCGAGTCATTGCAGTCGCCGGAGGAGACCGCGGTGAATGGAGGGGACCCGTCCACGCCGCAAACACACTTCTTGAAGCCAACGAAGCCGAAGTTGTCGTTGTCGACGTCGATGTAGAAGTTCTTGCACTCTGCTGAGTTCTCGGGGTCGATGAGGGTGTCACAGTTGTCATCGATGCCGTTGCAGATTTCCACGGCCCCCGGGAATACAGCATTGTTTTTCGGCGCACAATCTTGCAGGTCAGGGGAGCCGTCATTGTCGTTGTCCGGGTCACAGACGTCGCCAATACCGTCCAGGTCACTATCTTCCTGCAGTGGATTAGCTTTGCCCGGGCAATTGTCGTCACAGTCTTGATTCTCGCCGGGGAGGCATGGCTGGTCGCCGCTTTCACCTGAATTGTCGCCATCGTCGAGGACTCCGTCGCCGTCATCGTCGCCGTCGCAAGCGTCTCCGTCTCCATCCCCGTCGCCGTCCTGCTGGAGGACGTTGGGGACGAACTTACAGTTGTCTACCGGGTCCTTGACGCCGTCATTGTCATCGTCATCGTCGCAGGTGTCCCCTAGGCCGTCGTCGTCATTGTCAAACTGCTCGGGGTTGGGGAGGAGGGCGCAGTTATCGTCGCATGCAAAAACCAGGACCGGTGGAGCGCACGGGAGATTGCCATCTATTCCGTCGCCGCTGCCATCTTCGGGGACGCCGTCGCCATCATCGTCATCGTCGACGCAGTCGGCGATGGAGTCGAAGTCGTAGTCGGGGAAGCCATCGTCGAAGATGGTGTTGCAGTCGTTGTCGAGGCCGTCGCAAATCTCTGGCTGGTTGGAATCGCCGATGCAGACGACGGTGTTGTCGCCCTGGCAAGCCCAGATGCCGTTGGCGCAGAAGTCGAGGTCAGCGCCGTCGCACGGCATGCCCTTTTCCGGCCACGGGTCGTCGGCGATGCCATCGCAGTCATCATCTTTGCCGTTGCAGATCTCCATGTGAGGGGGGTCGTCGACGCAGTTCATTTGGCCGCTGGCATCGCATTTCCAGGTGCCTTCGGCGCAGAGGTCGTCGTCGTCGGGTGAGTCACACTTTTCACCGAGGCCTAGGAAGTCCTCGTCGACCTCGTCGTCACAGTCGTCGTCCTTGTCGTTGCACTGCTCCGGGCCGGGAAAAGGAGCAGGGCAGAGCCAGCCGTCAGGGCCCTGACAGATTTCAGTGGCAGTGCATTTGCCAAACTCATTTTCGTTGGCGCACTCCTCCCCAACCAACTCTTCATCTTTCTCGCCATCGCAGTCATTGTCGATGCCGTCACACACTTCTGGGCCTGGCACATCAGCGGAACATTCGGTCCAGCCAGCCGCACCGTCACAGAGGCGCTCCCCAAAGCACTTGCCGAATTCGTTCTGTTCCGAGCAGTCTTCCTTGAGGCCGTTAAGGGGGCCGAGGCAAACACAGGAGCCACTCTCCGGCAGGCACTGGGCGAGCTTCTCCTCCCCTACTGTGACTTCCTGACAACTGAAGTCTGTGGGACAGAGATCCCCGTCGCCGCAGGCGATGGCGCAATGAAGACCGCCGGCATCGCCAATGGGCAGGCATCGGTCCAGCGGCGAGCCGCAGTCCTTGTCCTCGTCGCAGCTTTGACAGAGGTCGTCTTCCGGAGGAGAGCAAAGGAAGATGATGTCGGAACCGATGTCCTTGCTGGTGCATTGCCAGTTAAGGGGGCACTCCGTTTCGCAGTAAATGGTGCAAACGTCACCGTATTGCTCGGTGGCGATGCAGTAGCTCGAGAGGCAATCATCAGATTCTTTGCAGGGCCAGAGGAATCCTCCCTCCTCCGTGATGAGTTCCACCTCTACGGTCTGAATATCCAGGTCTTTGAGCCACCAGAGCTCGCTGAGTTCGATGATATCTTCGTGGACGATAATGGTGGTGTCGTTGGTGGGAACCGTAGGCATATCGGCAGTGGAGACTTCCTGGGCATCCACGTCTAATTGGGTCTTCTGACCGGGAGTGGAGCAGGCGCCGATGAGCAGGACGGAGAGGGAGCAGGAAAGCGTGCGGAGCATGGTCATATCGTCCTCGTGGTTGGCCGGCAGGAGACCAGCCCGAAGCTGGTGACGGACCTCATCTCAGCCCTAACCGTCGTTGATGCCGTTGGAGAATTCGATCTGGTAATCATCGCAGGCAACGGCTGCCCCTGGCTTGCGGAAGACCCGTACATAGAAGTCAGAGGTCTGACTTGTGCACTGGTGGGTGGTTGCCGAGGTGTCATCCTTGTAGTTGTCCGGGGTCAGATTGTGCTCGGCATCAGGCGCACAGGGACACTCGCCACCTGGCGCTCCAGGCTGGCCGGTCTGGGCATAGTAGTCGGTCATGTACTCGAAGAGGGTGGCCTCGCTGCACAGGTGGTCCGCCCCGGCACAACCTCCGCGATAGACATCGAACGCGTAGGCGTCGTTGGGGTTCTTGAGGAGTCTGACCCGTACGTGGAAGGTATCGCAGCCATCCGGGTCGGGTCCATCAACGGCCTTGAACTTGTACCAGTCGGAATCATCAATGGGTACCATCTTGCCGGTCCGTGAGGTGGAACTGGAGCCGTCCCCGAGGTCGCCCAGGAATTCTGCGTCGACACAGGTCTGATTGGGTACTTCGGAGCCTTCCACCTGGCATTCGCAGCCGTCTGCGAAGGCGGCGTTGAGGTCGTGGTAGCCATCTTCGCATTGGTCGATGATGCAGCCATTCAGGCAGGAAACATCACCGTGTGCGACGATGCCACAGCTGGTTACCGCTTCGCCTTCGTCTATTTCACCGTCGCAGTCGTTGTCCAGGCCGTCGCAGAGCTCGACGACAGTTGGATGGACGTCGTAGTTAGTGTCGTCGCAGTCGCCACCCTTGATGGCGATGTAGTCACCGATCTTGCCACAGAGGCACTTCAACTGGTCAGAGAGACCGTAGCCATCCTTGTCCTGGTCGAGATAGTAGGGGATGCAGCCCAGGCCGTTTTCCTCGTCCATTATGCCGTCGCAGTTATTGTCTTCACCGTCGCAGAGTTCTTCAGCGTCGGGGAAGGTATTGGGGTTGGCGTCGTTGCAATCTCCGGCCTCTTTGGACCATTCAGAGTTCTCTTTGCAGCGGCAGTCGGTGACAGAGGGATCGCCGAAGCCGTCGCTGTCGCCGTCGTAGTACATGGTTTCGCAACCGTCAGCAAAGGACTCGTCGGCTTCGCCGTCGCAGTCATCGTCAAACTGGTTGCAAACCTCTTCAACGCCGGGGTTGACGCTGATATTGGAGTCGTCGCAGTCGCCACCCATTGACTCATGGTTGGGGCTGGGGGCATCACATTCGCAGCTGCCGGCACCGATGCCGTAGCCATCGCCGTCCTGGTCAAAGTACCAGGTAATGCACTTGAGAGAGTTGGGTGGGTCGACCTCGCCATCACAGTTGTCGTCGATGCCATTGCATTCTTCTGGTTTGGGGTCCACCGCGCTGCATTCGGTGAGGCCGTTGGCGTTGCAAACGCGCTCGCCGTGGCACTCGCCGTAGCCGTTGACCTTCATGCATTGGGTGCTGGCTCCCTCCTGGATGGCCTTGGGAGAGCACTGACACTCTCCTCCCGAGCCTGACGGTACACACTGGTGAGCAGTGCCTCCGCCATCGGTCATGACCTCCGCACAGACATAGTCCCCGGGGCAGTCCCCAGTGGCACCACAGTCCACTGCGCAGAAGCTACCGTTGTCGCCATGGGAGACGCACAAGTCATTTGCTGAGGAGTATGCCGATTTGCACTCAATATCCTCGCTGCAGGGATTGCAGAGATAGACGTTCTGCGGCAGGCAGATGTAGAGCACATCGGGGAGCGCTTGCTGATCCTGGACGCAGGCCCAGCCATTGGGGCAGTCTTCGATACAGCCTTTGGAGCAGAGCTTGCCATCCTGGGTCTCAACGCAGTAGCCGCTGACGCAATCTGAGTTGTCCTGGCAGTCACAGAGGAATTCGCCGGGCCCGGCACAGACTTCGATTTCCGGGGGCAACTCGGCCTCGATATCGGCGGGCGGCACGCCATCTGAGTTGATGTCGCCGGGCGGTACGACAAACTCGTCCACGACGTCCAGGCCCGCATCGCCGGCTCCATCTGCTGGGGATGAGTCGCCGGGCTGCAAATCTCCTGGTACGGCGTCAACGGCCACGGTCTGACTTGACGAGCATGCCATGGCGATGAGCCATACGAGAAGCAGGGACCAGCCTGCCACGATGCGAATCGAACGAATAGTCAGCATCCTTCCCTCCCTGGACGCGAGCAGCACGAGCGCGCACTACGCGTTGGTTTGGAGTATACAGTGTGCACCCATGCCGGTCAACGAAAAGCGATGCCAGGTCACTGGCGTCTCACCCCCAAAGCTGGTAGCGTTGAATTTGAAGATGGTGGAGGGCTTCATGAGCAAGCATCAATGGCTTCTGCTTCTGACCACGGCCCTGGTGGTTGCCGCCTGTGGCGAGGGCGGGGACGAGGGAGTTTGCAGCAGCGCGGTGCAACCCGGCGATCTGGTGATTACGGAGGTCTTCGTCGACCCCGCCGGAGTTGACGAAGGTAGGGAGTGGATTGAGATTGTCAATGTCTCCAACGTGCCTCAGTGTCTCAATGGGCTTTTCGTGGAGGCCGCTGGAGCAACCATCCGCCAGGCCCTGCTTGAGGACGGCGATGATATCGTGATCATGCCCAGTTCCTTCGGCATCCTGTCCGGAGAACTGGGCCCCGCAGATGCCCTGGCCTATTGGAGTGGCGCTTTTGCGCTTCCCAGCACAGCCACGGTGCTACGGCTGAAGCGGGGCAACACCGTCATCGACAGTATCTCCTGGGGAGGCGACGCTCAACCTGTTCCCAAGGAGGGCCGAAGCCTCTCACTTTGTGCGGAATGCCTGGAGGCTGGCTGCAACGACGACCCTGACTGGTGGACCGCTGCTGCTGGCATGCCTTACGATGCTGCCGGCAACCGTGGGTCTCCGGGCACTCCCAACGGCACCTGTGCCTGCCCTGCGCCCCCCGGTATCATCGCGGTGCGTGCACCCATGCCGGGAGACCTGCTGATTACCGAGATCTATGCCAATCCGCCTGGAACGGACGGGGATGGCGAGTGGTTCGAAGTCAGGATCGTGGCCAAGGACGCGGCAATCGACTTCTCGGGAGTGGGCATCAGGCGCCAGATCGATGGCCCCATCGTTGCCTCTATCAGTGCGGATCTTTGTGTTACCGGTGCCCCTGACGACTATCTCGTGCTTGGGCGCAGCGTTGATTCTGGTAACAACGGCGGCATCGCCGTGGACTATGCCTATGGGTCGGGCCTGACGCTCTCCAATGAAGGTGGCTATGTCGGTCTGGTGCATGGCGACCAGCTCCTGGCCGGACACTCCTACGGTGCGGTGGCCGATGGCCGCAGCCTCTCCTATGATGACGGTAGCAAGGAGTGGTGCGACGGTTCCATTCCCTTTGGTGATGGCGGTGGCTTTGCCACTCCAGGCAGCGCCAATCCAGCTTGCGGCGTGGCCACCTGTCTCCAGGGGGGCACCCTCGTGACGGCGCAGGTGCCGGTACCCGGGGAGGTCGAGATTGTCGAGGTCTTCCCCAATACCCCCGGGAAGGAAATCCCTGAGCGAGAGTGGTTTGAAATTCGGGTGACAGGCAGTCGCGAGATTGATTTGAACGGGTTGGAGATTTGGAACGATCCCGAGGCCCTCAGCGCAGTTCATACTATTCACTCAGACACTGGGGGCTGCTTGCGGGTCCTGCCGGGCGGCCACGTGGTCCTTGCCCGCAGCGCCATCACCGCCCTCAACGGGTTGCCCTCCGGTTCCATTATCGCGGTCTATGAGGCCCTCTCCATGCAGAGTGAGGGCCACTTGCTGTTGCGCTATGGGGGCAACACCATCGACGCGGCTGAGTGGATCACCTCTGAAGACGGTCGGGCGGTTCAGAAGGATATCTCCACCGGGGATTGGTGTAGCGCCACCAAGAGCTACTGGACGACTCCGGAAAACAAGCTGGCGTTTGGAACACCGGGAAGCCCCAACGGCTCATGCGGCAGTGGCGGGACGTGTCAGTTTGCCGGTGGTCCTCGTCAGCTGGTGATGCCGTTCCAGGGGGAGGTCATTATCAATGAGGTCTTCGCCAACCCGGATGGCAATGACGTGGCCAACCGGGAGTGGCTTGAAGTGGCGTTCACGGAATCGGCCATGGGTAAGAACCTGAATGGTATCGAACTCTTCGTCAAGGGCGAGTCCAAGGGTGTCATCGGGGCAGGATCCGATGCCTGTGTTACTATCGAGAAGCCATATCTGGTGCTGGGCAAAACCGCCGATACCGGTGCCACCGGTGGCGCCGCCGTGGACATTGTGATGCCGGGGATGGCCCTGGCCAACAGCGATGTGAGTGTCACCCTGTCGCGGGCTCAGACCATCTACGATTTCGTCTACTACAGCGATCCGCCAGATGGTGTTGCGCTGCAACTTGACCCCGATTTCAAGGACATCTCGGGCAACGATGACTCTGATCATTGGTGCAACTCCCAGATAGGTTTCAATAATACTCCAGAGTTGGGTACACCTGGAACCGAGAACCCCTCGTGCAGTGCGGTCTTCTGCATGGGCGAGGGGGGGGCTCAGGAACTGGTCAAGCCATACCCGGAGGAGTTGGTGATCACCGAGGTATACGCGAACCCCAAGGGGGCCGATGATAAGAAAGAATGGTTTGAAGTATATGTCGTACCTGGAGTGGGAAAAGTACACTTGAACGGTATCGGCATCATGAAGAAGGTGGGGGAGGGGCCGGACTGGACCTTCACCACTCCCCAGTGCATTGAACTTGAGGGCGGTCAGCATTATGTGCTCTGCCGCTC
>CALGBT010000604.1 GCA_937884235.1 uncultured Pseudomonadota bacterium | reverse complement strand
GCAGGTATCTTCGTCGACGGCTCCGTCGCAGTCGTCATCGAGGTCGTTGCAGGTATCCTCGGCGGGCATCGGGGCATCGCAATCGGTGAGCCCATCTTGCTGGCAGATGCGCTTTCCTACGCAGAGGCCAGAGTTGTTTTCCTGCCAGCAGGCGGTCCAGAATTTATTGGTGATGGAAATATCGGTGCAGGGGCAGACCCCGGATTCGGGGACGCACTGCGAAGAAGCAATCTGGTTAACTGATTGGATCTCCTCACAGGAGTAACCGTCCGGGCAGGGGGTCTCTGCGTCACAGTTGCCTCCGCAGAAGCTGCCTGTGGCCCCGCCGTCGACGCAGACTGCGGCGTTGCCAATGGCGATGCACTGCTCGTCGTCGACACAGGGGCGGCAGAGGGTGGGGAAGTTCGAAGCGCAGCCGTACACGAGGTCAGGCCCGTACCCGGGCAGTGCCAGGCAGCTCCATCCAGCCTCACATTCCTCCATACAGGTAGTCGAGCAGACCTTGCCTCCCAGGTGGGGCACGCAGACGTCAGAGAGGCAGTCCGAGTTGCTGTCGCAGGGCTCATCGGGACAGCCGGTGCCCGGTTCGCATTCCTGGAAGAGGTCGATTTCATCTGCAAGGTCGGCGGGCTGATAGTCGAACACGACCTCCGCCAACACCTCGGGCAGCGGCGTCACGTCAGCCTCGCTACCATCCGCGCTGGTGCGTTGGTCGGCAACGGCGTCAGCAGACGAATCTTTCAATAGGGTGGTTCCTGAGTTGCTGCAGGCCCAGCTCATCAGGACGGCAATGGAGAGAATATGATATCGCATGTTGTCCTCAACAGAGTTTAGCGCACGGGCAGTGTATCACTGGTATGGCCCGTTGTCATGATCGTTGCCCCATCCATGCCAGACGTGGTGGCGCTGTATTGGTCGGCGGTTGCGCTGGTTGACATCATGATGTCCTAGGAATAGACTTCATGAGGCGGAGGTTGCGATGCAGCGGACGACACTTGCCATTGAAGATGAACTGCTTCGACAGCTCAAGGCGCGAGCTGTGCGGGAGCGGGTGAGCCTGACGCGCCTCACCAACCGATTGCTGGCCCGGGCGTTGAAGGATGCTGAAGACCACGTTCACTACGAGGTGGAATGGGAGGTTCACGATGGTGGAAAGCCACGCGTGGACCTGGCTGACCGCGATGCGCTTTTCGAACTCATGGATGGCCCATGAGGTATCTGCTCGACACCAATGTGTTGTTGGGAGCCGCCTTCCTGGAGGCGGCAGAACACGAGGCTTGTCTGTCGTTGTTGCAGCGCACCCTTGCGGGGCGGGCACCGTGGTGCCTTACCTGGGTCAACGTTTATGAGTTCTTGCGAGTTGCCACGCACCACCGGGTTTTTCCCCGGCCCCTGGCTTTTGCCAGTGCGCAGCGGCGAATGGACTCTCTGCTGAGGCATCCTGCAGTCGAACTGTTGCAGGAGACCCGCCGTCACGGGGAAGTGCTGGCTGAGGTGGTGGGGCTAGCCGGAGCGGTAGCGGGCAACTTCGTTCACGATTGCCACATCGCGGCTTTGATGCGGGAGCACGATGTCGGGACGATCGTCACCCTGGACACGCATTTTCGGCGTTTCGGGGTCTTCAAAGTACTTGGGCCGGCGGAGTATTAGCTGGGGTGCGGCGAGGAGGGCATGGGTCGTGCAGAGAGATCGTTCGACTACGCTGCTCTCCGCTTCGATGACACGGGAATCACGGCACAGCGAAACTGCCTCCGTTGGTTAGGTAGGGAGTTTCACGGCGAGAGATTTATGGTATGTTTGCTCTCCATTGATTGTTGGGGGCCCGGCAAGCCTGGTCCCTATTGCCAGGAGAATGTCATGGCCAGTTGGAAGTTACTTGTTGCCTCTGCTCTTCTTCTTGCCACCTCGTGTTTTTCCTGTTCGCAGGGGTCTGCGGAAGGGTCTATTGATGACCTGACCGGTTCTGCTGAGACCCTCAGTCCTGCAGACGGAGTGCCTGAGACTCGGATTCTGCCGTCGGACCTACGGGTTGAGGATTTGTTTCAGGACGTACTGGCCATGGGAGATGCGCTCGCGGAGTTGGTGCCTCAGTGCGCGCCGGGGGAGGGCTGTTTCCTCGACCCATGTGATGAGAATGGCGATTGTCAGTCGGGATGGTGTGTGGAGCACCTGGGGGAAGGCGTTTGTGCCATGGGTTGTCAGGAGGAGTGCCCTCCGGGGTGGTCCTGCAAGCAGGTGGGACAATCGGATCCGGATGTTGTCTGGGTCTGTGTTTCCGAGTTTGCCAATCTGTGCAAGCCCTGCGCTACTGGTGCCGATTGCACGAGCGCTGGCGGTGCTGATGACGCTTGCATTGCCTATCCTGGTGAGGGGGCATTCTGTGGTGGTGCGTGTGCGGCCGGCAAGGCTTGCCCCGGTGGCTTTGCCTGTGAGCAGGTGGAGACTGTGGATGGGGTTGAGTTGGAGCAGTGCGTGGCGACTGAGGGCACGTGTGATTGCACGCAGAACTCCATTGCGCTGGGTCTGTGGACACAGTGTGAAGTGACGGGTGACGTTGGCACGTGTTACGGCAAGCGCATTTGCACGGCAGATGGGCTGACTGATTGTGATGCGGTGGCGCCGGTGGCAGAGACGTGCAACGGCATTGACGACGACTGCGACGGTTCCACCGACGAGCCCTCCGAGGAGGGTGGAAGCTACATCCATTTGTGCGATGACGACAATGATTGCACCGAGGATGTCTGCAATGGTGCGCAGGGTTGTGGGCATATTTCGTTGACGGGCACGCCCTGCAATGCACCTGACCCTTGCGCCGATGCGAAGGTCTGCCAGGATGGCGTGTGTACGGGTGAGTTGAAGTCTTGCGACGACGGCAAGATCTGCACGGTTGATACTTGTGACCCTGTGGACGGGCATTGTTCCCATGAAGCGAAGGATGGCAATTGCCCCAACTCCAACAATCCCTGTGTGTCGATGGTTTTCTGTGACCCCTTTGCCGATGTCGAGTCAGATCCCAACCAGGATGGTTGCATTGTGCTCTATAAGCCGGAAGGGACTGGCTGCAATGATGGCGATGCGTGCACTTCTGGTGAGACCTGCAATGTATTGGGCAACAACCTGGTGTGCCAGGGGGTGCCCATTGGATTTGATGATGATGACCCATGTACCAACGATTCCTGCGACCCGTTGACGGGGCCGAAGCATGATGCGATCCCAGGTTGTCTGGCCCCCTGTGAGCCGGGCGAGATTCTGACGGGCGCCTGCGGTCAGTGCGGGCTTCATTCGAAGGTTTGTCCGCAGAGTGGCAAGTGGTCTGATGCCGAATGGGGAGCGTGCGGCGGCGAGGGTGAGTGTTTGCCGGGTGGTCAGGAGTCGATTTTGTGTGGCAACTGTGGTTTTCATACGCGGGTCTGCAACGCGGAGTGCCAGTGGGGTTCGTTTGGCGAGTGTGTCAATGAGGGGGCCTGCACTCCTGGGGACAATCAGTACGAGGGCTGCGAAGGTGAGTGTACCTCCAAGGCTCGAGTGTGTGGCGAGGCGTGTCAATGGGGCGAGTGGGGTAATTGTGAGGTGACGGGCAACTGTACGCCGGGTGAGAGCGAGAACCAGAGTTGTGGGACTTGTGGCACGCAGGCACGTAGCTGCACCGATTTTTGCGTGTGGTCCGATTGGGGCGAGTGTGGCAACGAGGGGGCGTGTGCAGCGGGTGCAGTAGAGACGCAAGCTTGCGGGCTGTGTGGAACGCAGAGCCGAACGTGCACAGGCAGTTGTCAATGGGCTGCCTGGAGTGAATGTGGTGGGGTCGGGGTCTGCAGCCCCGGCCAGCAGTTGGACCAGAACTGCGGCAACTGCGGAACGCAATCTGCAACCTGCAATGACAGTTGTCAGTGGGGCGCATGGACGAATTGCGCCGGCTCCGGGGAGTGTTCGGCGGGGGCGATGGACGAGGTCTCATGTGGCGATTGCAAGGTGCAGAAACGCACCTGTTCCAATAGCTGTGAGTGGGGGGCCTGGGGCCAGTGCACGGGCGGCGGAGTCTGTTCGCCGGGGCAGCAGGAGTCCCAGGATTGCGGGAACTGCGGTTCGCAGTCCCGCAGCTGCACCAACTCCTGTCAGTGGGGGAACTGGAGCAGTTGTTCGGGCCAGGGAAGCTGTTCTCCCAACCAGACTGGCACTCAGAGTTGTGGGAATTGCGGCTCTCAGGAGCGTACCTGCAATTGGAACTGCTCGTGGGGGTCCTGGAGCGGTTGCGACGACCCCTGCAAATGTGAATGCAATGGTGGCACCTGCTGCTCAAATGGATGCGACTACGACAACAGCGGGACATCCTGTGGCGGCACCTGTAAGCAGTGCAACGGGAGTGGGTCTTGCGTGAACAAGTCCAACGGGACGTGGTGTGCGGCCGGGGAGTGTTACAACGGGCAGTGCGTCGAGTGTCTCACGGGTCAGGTGGAGGATTGCGATCCCAATTGCGGTGTTTTCAGCGACCCTGATGACGGCGAGAGAACCTGCAGTAACAATACGTGGGGTGTTTGCAAGCCGGTATGGTGTGGTGGGGTCAACTATCCCATCGCACCCATGGATAGCAACTGGCACTGCGGGTACGTTGCGAACTTCAATATCTACCTTTGCGCCCAGGTGCAACTGTCATGGATGTGCGCCGACTTCCTCGAGATCAGATTGATGAAGTCGTGGAACGTTTACGGCACCGACGAGACCGGTCCCTGGGACAATGACCTGAAGGTGGTTCTGCGCAACAAGAGCAACGGCAAGACCTATACGCAGTCGACTGTCTCCTGTGCCGGGAACACCGACTCCAATGGTGGTTGTTCGTTCAACGTCGGCAACTCCACTTTCACAGGCTCATTGAACGTCGGCGGCACCGATACCTTCGAAGTGGAGATCTACTCGCCCAAGACTTCGCCGACGCCGGTGGGCAAGACCGGCACGTTCAGTATCAAGGAGTGTTACTGAACTGGTTCTGTGGTGCTCCTGGCGATGTGCGAGACAGCCTTGCCCCAAAGTATCTAGTAGGAAAATGACGCGGTAGATTCGCGTTTGGT
>CALGBT010000603.1 GCA_937884235.1 uncultured Pseudomonadota bacterium | reverse complement strand
CATCCCAGCAATGAGCACAAACGATAGACGATCAGTTTTTTTTGCGACGAACCCTTAGTCAGCAACCCGGACGGATAGGCTCCCGCGGTGAGCAATACAATGAACGGAATAAGCAACCACATCACAAATTCCAGTTCCATGTACAGCGTCGTGAAATCAACCACCGTGTAAGGGAAGTGCTCGGCAAAGAAGACGAAAAAGGCCGATGAGACGGCGTGGATGAAGGCGGCGTAGAAGATCCAGAAAGTCACGGGCTGCGGCAGCAGCCGGATGCGCGGGACCAGTAGCATGGCCACCACCGAAACTATCAGGCTGACTAGAGAGAAGAGGGGTGACGGGAAGGACCCCATGGCCTTCACCGTGTACATCTCGGCCCAGAAGTAGTCGAGCTTGACCAACGCAGTCTCCACGCCGGCCTGCGCCGCAATCAGCGCTGCCGTATCCGTGACGAGGTACGCCACTTCAACGCGGTATATGAACAGGGCGATGTCGACGATGAGCACCAGGAGAAAAAGCCCCACGGTGTGCGGCAGAGACAAGCGGGGCAGGGTCCGATAAGCCCGACTGTAAAAGATATGGTGCTTCGGCCCGGATGGGGGCCTGGCCTGAAATCTCTCTTTCATTCTCTCCCTGCAAGCCCCGCAAGCGTAGCAATGAATTGGGCCGATTGCAACGGATTATCCCGGCGACAAAGCGGTGCTGTCGTGAGGGCAAAAGGTCTTTCTGGTGCGCCCCCGATCTGCTACGCTGACGGCTCACAGGAGGGCTGTTCCATGCGCGTTGTCACTGTCCTCGGGACCCGACCCGAGATTATCAAGCTGAGTCCCATTATTCGCAGCATCTCAACGCGAGAATCGGCCACATCGATACTCATCCACACCAATCAGCACTACGACCGGGAGTTGGATGCCATCTTCTTCGAGGAACTCAACTTGCAGGCGCCAGACTTCGATCTGGGCATCGGTACCCATCCCCATGGGCGCCAGGTGGGACTCATGCTCGCCGCCATTGAGGAGATTCTCATGGCCCACAGGCCCGATGTCGTCGTTGTCCAGGGGGATACCAATAGCACCTTCGCCGGGGCGCTGGCCGCAGCCAAGCTGCATATCCCCGTGGCACACGTGGAGGCCGGACTGCGGTCTTTCGATATGAAGATGCCCGAAGAGGTCAATCGGGTTATGACAGACCACATCTCCACCTTCCGCTTCGCTCCCACTCCGCGGGCGGCCGGCCATCTGCACGCTGAAGGCATCACCGAGGGGGTCTACGTTGTGGGCAATACCGTCGTCGATGCCCTTTGCCAGCACCTGGAGGTGGCCTCGGACGCGGGCAAGAATGGTCCCTGGGCCGACGGCCGCGAGTACGTGCTGGCGACTCTCCATCGGGACTCCAATACGGATAGTCCCGCCCGCCTCAATGAGCTGCTCACCGCCCTGGAACAGGCACATGAGGTCAGCGGCCTCGACGTCGTGTTGCCGGCCCATCCCCGCGTCATTCATCGGCTTGAACGATTCGGCCTGCTCCACCGCGCCCGCAGTCTGAGCGGGGTGCGCATCCTGGAACCCATGGGCTATCTGGAGTTCCTCGTCGCCCTCAAGCACGCCCGGGTCGTCCTCACCGACAGCGGCGGCGTCCAGGAGGAGGCCTGCATCCTCGGTGTTCCCTGTGTCACCCTGAGGACCTCTACCGAGCGGCAGGAAACCGTCGAGGTCGGGGCCAATGTCCTGGCCCCGACGGGCCCCGAAGCCGTCGCCGCAATTCGCACCGCACTCACCGTTCAGGAACATGACTGGCCCAATCCTTTTGGCCAGGGAGATGCCGGAGAACGCATCGTTGACCTGTTGGTGCAGGAGCTTGACTTGGCTGATTGAATATGGCGTAGTGGTGTCGCTGTATTCCTACAATAGGTAAGTTCGCGCCTGACCGCGCGTCCCTCACGCACACCACCTTGGCACGGATAGAGTGACGTGAAGGAGGGAAGTAATGGGACGAGAGCCGATGCAGACAGTTGGTGCAACAAACTCCTGGGAGTACGTCCAGAAGGACGGCACCAGAGTAGGGCCCTTTGATGCACCGCAAATTGTGGAGTTGCTTGCCCGAGGGGTCATCTCGGCCGACGGCATTATCGTCGATGTGGTGACACAGAAGTCTTGCCGGATAGTGGATGTGCAGCGTTTTCGCCACTACCTGGAATCCACGACTCAGGAGACGCCCAAAGTCTTGACCCTGGGGGATAGGTGGGACCTCTGGACTCGGCTCATGGAGCGCCACGGGCTGCAGCGCGTTGTGGGCGGGCTGGTGATTCTCCTCATCCTTGCGGCCAGCCTGGTCCTGCTCAATGCCATGCTCTCTTCCTCTGCTGAGAGCCCCACCGGAGAAGGCGGGAGTAGCTCACCGGAAGCCGGGGGCACACACTCGTCCGGAGGCGCCACCGAGCCGGGCGACGAGTCGGAGAAACGCCCACGCCCGGCCTCGGCAAATGTCTCTCCTACGGTCGTTGAATCTGGTGAACCTGGCGTTGATGCGCCGCCAACTGAAGAGCTACCCGACTTTGACCTCATCGGGCCCGAAGCGACCATCGGTGAACGCCTGCGCCTGTACAGCGACAAGACCTCTCCTTCAAACCACTACCGGCCCGCGCCTTTCGGGGGCCAGGAAGAAGACCTCACCTTTGACGATGAATGGCTGGAACAACCCCACCAGGGTGGTTCCTCTATCCGCATCAACTATCAACCCAAGGCGGGGGCCGGCGAAAGGTGGGCCGGTCTCTCCTGGCAGCAACCCGTTGCCAATTGGGGAGAGAAGCGTGCAGGACTCGACCTCTCCCCCTACAATGCACTTATCTTCTGGGCGCGTGGCGAGGCTGGTGGCGAGGTCATCAGTGAAGTGAAAGTCGGCGGAATCGGGGCGGACGGTGACGTCCCCAATCCCGATTCCGGGGTTGCTTCCATGGGACCGCTGCGACTGACCGACAGCTGGCAGCGCTACGTTATCGATCTTGGCGCCATGGACCGTTCCTATGTCAGCGGCGGGTTGTCCGTTGTCCTCCTGGCGGGCCATAACGCTGCCGGCATCACCGTCTATCTTGACGATATCTTCTTTGCCCAGGTAGAGGGCCTCAAAGAGGTGACCAGAGCCGTCCATTTCCCGGTCTATGTATATCGAGATGGAGCTGATCTCATCCACCGGTACGGCCCCCCCGACATTATGGGTGAACCCGAAGACGTCACCTTCGACCTGCACAGCGACATTTCGCCCAGGGCGGGGGAGACCTGTGTCAAAGTAACCTATGCCCCACAGAAAATTGATTCAACCCGTTGGTCCGGCATGTTCTGGCAGAGTCGGCCCGGAGGATGGGGGAAACGTCCCGGCGGAGAAGACCTCAGCGGTGCTGGCAAGCTGACCTTCTGGATGCGCGGGGAGCAGGGCGGGGAGCGCATCGAGGAACTGGGTTTTGGCGGCATCAAAGGGGACTTTGGCGATACCGCGGCTTTGAGCATCGGCCCCATCATGCTCACCGACAAGTGGCAGAAGTTCTCGCTGCCATTGGGTAACCGGGACCTCTCGCGGGTAGTCGGTGGCTTCATGTGGTCCACCACCTCGGTAATCGATCCCAAGGGGGCCACGTTCTATCTCGATGAGATTCGTTTCGAGAAATAGGCTAGTCCGCCCGATAGGCCTCAGCCGGCACGTCGGCCAGCCGTGCCGAACGCTTCTTGCGTCTAAATGGTGACCAACTCCGGGTCCGGAAGAGACCTTTCACGCGCCGCATCAGGTTGCGCCCACTCGCCTTCTCTTCGCGACCATCAATGCCCACCGTCAGACCCTGCAGAATCAAGCCGATGAAGATGCATGTGACGGCAAACCATATCTTCTGATGACCGAAGATCACCATGGACAACATCAGGCCGCCCGCAAAGGAAGTTGCCGCCGCCACACCGATTCCCATCAAAACAATGCCCAGGGCGCCGGACAGAACCCCCCCCAGTACTCCCCAGAGCACTGCCCCGCCGAACTTTATCCCGAGCAGGTAGCCGGGTACCGCAGCCAGGGCGAAGATCGCCACGCCATGCAGCATCACCGATAATGCGCCACCGACCAAGGCTCCCACCAATGCCGCCACCAGCGTGGCCCATTGCGGCCCCGCCACGAGTTCGTGCCCGAAAGTGCCGCCCACGACGATACCAGCCAGGGCCACCACCAGGAAATAGAGCCGGTAGCCGTAAATGATGAGCAACGCGCCGACGATGCCCGTGAGCCAGTTGTAGCGAGTGATCAGGGAGAGCGCGCGGTCACCCGAGGAGCGGATCTGATCTGCTGCGGTGTCCAAAAGAGAGGCCAGCGCAACGGGTGCATACAATGCCAGCGTCAGGAATAGTAATAGCGCAAATATCCTTCTCGCTCTCATACCAGTGACCACTTCCTCACCCGCTATGGCAAACGTTCTTGCGCCGCTCTGGCTTGCTAACCAACGCTTCGCCGTCATTCTAGCGGCTCCCCAGCCTTTGGGCCAGTGCTACTTTCAGTTAGCCTGGTGGCCGCCGCTCATTCAAGGGTGGCAGCGTTACCGGTTGCATCGGCAAGGCGTCCCAAGGTAGGCTGCGGGCGAGGCAAGGCCGACACTTTGCACGATTCGGAGCGGCGACAAGATGATTGGTGGGCATTGGCGATGCTGGGGATTGACCGTGGCTTTTGGGCTGGCCCCCCTCCTCTTTGCCGGGTGCCCGCAGCAGGAGGCGAGTTGTCTTAACTGCGCACCAGACTTGCGGCAGGACGTCAGCGAGGAGCAAGACCTTCCCTCCCCAACGGATGGCAACGATGCCGTCATCGATCCTGTCGACCCCACCCTGCCCCATGCCTGCGACGAGATTTACTCCGTCGACCATCTTCCCACCTTTGAAATCACCATTTCACCTGCAGCCTGGGATGCCCTGCTGGATGAGTACTACAATTGGGATTCAGCGGCTTGGGATGCACGGCCCCTGAAGCAGTATCAACCCCTTGCCGAGTTCCGCTATGAAGACGAGTTGATCGCAGGGGCCGCCATTAGACTCAAGGGCAACCC
>CALGBT010000602.1 GCA_937884235.1 uncultured Pseudomonadota bacterium | reverse complement strand
CGGAGACTGAAAGTAGAACCCCGCCTCCTCGCTCGCATTGGGAAATCGGTGAAGACCATCACCGGTCACCTCCACGACCTCCGCTCCATCCAGGCAAAGCATGAATCGCTGATTATCCACGTAGCAGAGGCCTGCTGTGTGAAGAGCGTACGCGCTCTTCCGACCCTTGTCCTCTACGAACTGATGCAGAGTTCGCCCGAAGACAGTCGTGGGCTGCTGCCCCGAAATCTCGGCGAGAATGCCCTTCCCGGACGTTCGATCTCCCAGCGGATGCAGTTTTCCGCTGCGCAAGATATTCACGGTCTCACCGTACTCCCCTACAATGCAGACAAACCGGCTGCCTTCATCTCCCAGTGCCTTAATGACAGCCTCGGCGGCCTGCTCACCGGCAAGTTGCACGGACATTGAGCGCTTCGGACCTGAGCAGAGGCTCTCGAGTTCAGCGCAAACTTCCCGGGGCGACCGGTCCTCAACACCGCGAGCCCCCTTCTTTGTGGTCTCAAGGGATTTGCGGAGCTCATCCACCTGCTGGTTCCGAAGGCCAAAACGCTCTTTTAGAGCGTCTTTCAGGTAAAGCTCCCAGTTGCTTGCCCGGTAGAAACCCTGGAGCGGCTTCAGCGCTTTTGGCAGGGCCTGCTTGGGGATGTCGGGGGAGATCTGCTCCAGCAAGAAGAGGTCGGGGGAGACGGCCGAATCGACCAACTTCTTCAGCTCAATTGGGTCGAACTTGGCGTTCACCAAGTAGGTGTTGAGATCGATCTTTGTGTCGTACGTCTCCCGGGGAGGCATCGCCAGCTTAACCGGCAGGCTCTGGTCGAACAACTCCTTCGCGGCGGCAAGGCCCCCCTCAAGACCAGCCCCGTTGGCGTCGTTATCCAGGATGACCACGAGATGATTATCTCTCGCCTCCAGCTTCTTGCAGAGGGTCTCTACTGCCTTCTCCTGAGCTCCCCTGGCTGGTTTGATCGAGGCTGCAGAGATGGCTGCGTACCCGATCTTGGAGTTGGAGGACTGGAACACAGACATCGCATCTGTGACTCCCTCGCAGAGAATCAGAGGACCGCGGGATAGCCGTGCAGAGACGACTACCGTATTGCCATTTGCCTCCACCTTCTGCGGTGACATCACAAGCGGCTTGCGCACTTCCGGCCACACGTCAGGATGTTTGTCCGACTTGGTAAGTGGATTTACGTACCTGGCTGCGGAAGCAAGTGCTCCTTTGACCTTATCGATGCGGCGCCCCTGAAGAAACGTGGAGTCGCCGAAAGGGAAGACCAGTCTCCCTCCCATCACCGGGATAAGCCGCGGTAGACCATACCCAAATTCCTTTCCTTCCCCAACCACGAAGAGGCCTGAACCGATCAGAATGTCCTCGGGAATATGCATTCCCGCGGCCTCGGCCTCTGCCTTGGCCTTCATGAACATTGGCCAAAAGTGCTCCATGCTGACGGGGAAATACCCTACTTTCCACGCATTGATTGTGTCCTGGGTGAATCCCCATGTGCTCAATGAGGTGGCGAAGCCCTGCGCAACTTTACTGCCCTCTGTGTCAACGAATACGTCGTTGCCAAGGAGAAGTTCACCGTCTGGCCCTCTGCGGTATTCGAAGTGGTTCTCCTTGTCAAAGCCCACGACTTGACCGGTCACCAGTACCCGGTGCGCGAATTCAATCACCAGGGCATACTGTTGAGTCTCTCGATGGAGCAGTAAGTTGCGTGACGGGATGTCTCGCGTAATCTGGACCGGTGATATTTCGACGGTCCAGATATCGAGTAGGCAAATCGCACCTCGGTATCTTGACCGATGGCCTTTAAAGCGTTGAGGCCCACTTGCGCCAACAAGTGAGCCTCGGCACCGGACGCAGGCAAGTGCGATCCAGCTTCCATACCATACCTCACAGAGCAGCATCTGGGAATACTGTGAAGCGCGGAAACGCGGCGCAGTTGACTTTGCTGTGTTTGTCGCGGGCCAGTGCCCATTGTGCGGAGCGAGGGGTTGCTTGCGGCAGATCACGCCGTATGTGCGGGGTGTCATCGAGCTGTTTCCGTGGCGAGAAGACGAGGTGTCGGTGCCGCGGTTTCTGTGCCGGAAGCGGAAGCTGACGGTGTCGCTGTTGCCGTTGGCGCTGGTTCCGTACCACCGGTATACGCTTCGGTCGATGATGCTGGCGCTGTTGCTTTTCCACGGTATTTGGGGAGAGCCCGGGGCTACGCTTGAGGACATCTGGAGCGAGCTGCCGCCCGAAAGCAATGTCGCCATCTACCTGCTTCGGTACTGGCTCGGCGAAGTCCTGCGTGGCCTGCGCTGTGCGCATGAGGCTTTGCGCCGTGCCTACGACCTGTCCGGGGTTGGTACGGGGGTCGGCCTGGGCGGTGCGCTCACTGAGCTGTACAGTTACTGCTGCGCCATCGGCATCCGGGGGCCTCCGGAAGGTGGAGCCGCAGTGGCCGACCTGGCGGCAGGCTACTCGCAGGGCAACGGCCGCTTCCTGGTGGGGCGCCCGTCGCAGGAGCGGCGGCGCCAGGGGTGAGCTGTGTGCGGTGCGACTGAGTGACCCTTGTCGCCGGTGCTCAGCATGCCATCCGCCCGCTCATCTGTCCCTCGCCCGAGTTCCAATCTACGCAGAATTGTCCTGACCGATGCGCTGCCGACCAACCCAGCCCCGGTTCTGGAACCGGGGCGTACAGAGCCTTGCTGGTCGGGCTTGTGCGGGCGCGCTACGACTACCTGCGAGCCGCAATGGAGCGGCGATTGGAGGGGTCGTCATGAACGAAGAAAGCAGACAGCAGGTCGCATTGTTTCGCTACAAGGTCATCTCCCCGGTGCTGGCGGAGCCGGGGCGGGTGCAGAACGAGTACTTCCGTCAAATGGAGATGCGGGAGCACGATGTGCCGCACTACGGTCGGCGTCGGTACGCGGTGTCCAGCTTCAAGGGCTGGCTGAAGCACTACAAGGCCGATGGCTTCGATGCGCTCAAGCCCCTCCAACGGGCTGACTGCGGAGCCCCCCGCAAGCTGAGCGGGGAGGTCCTCGATTCCATTCGCCTGCAGGTCGAGCTACATCCGGACTGGAGCACCCGACTCCACTTTGACGAGTTGTACGCCCGCAATCTCCTGGGCAATCCGCCGGCCTGCTACAACACGCTGCTGCGCACACTGGAGCGGGAGAAGCTGTTGCCGAAAGACCGCGGCCGTCGCAAGGACCAGCGCAAGCGCTACGAGACCGCGGAGGTCAACGAGCTCTGGGTGGGGGACTTCATGCACGGCCCCCATGTCAAGGTCGGCAAGCAGACCCGCAAGGCGATCCTCTGTGCCGTCATCGACGACCACAGCCGGGTTATCGTCGGTGCGGACTTCAACGTCCACGAAACGGTCTCCGCTCTCACCCTGGTCCTCAAGGATGCGATGCAGGCCTACGGCATTCCCAAACGGCTGTACGTGGACAACGGTCCGGCTTTCTCTTGCGAATTGCTGGTCACCGCCTGCGCCCAGGCCGGCATCTCGCTGATCCACTCGAAGCCCTACGATGCCGCTTCCCGGGGCAAGATCGAGCGCTACTTCCGCACCGTCAGGGACCGCTTCATCCCCGGGCTGCAGGGGACCGTCACCCTGGGCGAGCTCAACCTCGCCTACCACGCCTGGCTCCGGGACGACTACCACCACCGTCACCACACGGGTATCGACGGGCGGCCCATCGACCGGCACCAGGCCTCCGCCGGCCGCATGGACATCCGGCGGCTTACTCGGGCCGAGCTGGACGAGTGCTTCCTCGCCCGCCACACCCGGGTCGTCAACCACGACTCCACCATATCTTTCAAGGGCCGCATCTACGAAGTCCCCGCAGCCTACATCCGCCAGCGGGTCGAACTGCGCCATCCTGCGGACCAGCCTGACGAGCTCTTTCTCTACGACGGCGGCAACCGGGTCGGCAAGCTCAAGCTTGTCGACGTCAAGGAAAACGCCCGGACCTTCTGCCCGAAACGGGAGGAGTCCGCAATTTCCTATGCCAAAGGGAGGGTCGAGAAATGAGGGACATCATCCTCTACTTCGGCCTCAAGCGCCGCCCTTTCGACAAGAGCATCAAGTCCTCCGGAGCCCTGGAGACCGAGCCGCTGACGGAGTGCGCAGCGCGTCTCGAATACGTCAAGGGCCGGGGCGGCATGATGCTGCTAACCGGCGACCCGGGAGTGGGCAAGACGCTCGCGCTCCGCCGCTTTGTCGACGGTCTCAACGACAACCGCTATCGCACCATCTACACGCCGTTGTCGACGCTCAAAGGCACGGACATCCTGCGTCACATCAACCATTGTCTGGGACTGCCCTACCGCAACACCAAGAGCGCGCTCTTCAGCCAGATCCAACACGAGGTCCTCGAGTCCCGCCAGCAGCGTGGCAAAACCATCGTCTTCATCCTCGACGAGGCTCACCTGCTGGCCAGCGCCACCCTCCACGAGGTCCGCCTGCTGACCAACTTCCGCATGGACTCATACGACCCCTTCATCCTGATTATGGCCGGCCAAACAGAGCTGCGTCGCATGATGGACTACGCGGTCATGGAGCCCTTCGCCCAGCGGCTGGCAATGCGCTACCACATGCCGCCCCTCGACCAGGCCGGCACCGCAGCTTACGTACGGCACCAAATGAAGCTGGCCGGGGCCACCGAACCCATCTTCGACGAGGCTGCGCTCAAAGCCCTACACGAGCTCTCCTACGGCATCCCCCGCCGCGTCGGCACTGTCGCAGAGCAGGCCCTCAACTACGCCGCCTTTGCCGACCAGCGCACCATCGATGCCGATACCGTCCTCAAGGCCAACTCCGGCCAGTAGGAGACCGCCAGTGCTACCAGCCCAAACGAACATCCGTGCACCGCCGGACCGGTCAGAGCAGCGACGCTAATCACGCCAAACGAATCGAGGCCGCATTGTCACTGCCCCTGACAAACGCCCGCTTCCCGGTCAGATTAGTACCTTGTCACGTCGTCAGGATATCGAGGTAATTAACACTCCACGAAGTTGTGAAGGTGTCGGTGAGCAACTGCAAGGGTGGCGCACCGTCTTCTTTCT
>CALGBT010000601.1 GCA_937884235.1 uncultured Pseudomonadota bacterium | reverse complement strand
TATGCGTAAATGGGTTGGACTACGCTGGCTTGAAAGGGGGATGGCATGCCAAAAGCATTCATGGGGAAGATCCTGCTGGTAGATCTCACATCTGGGACAACCACTGATGAAGTTCTTCCCGAGGCCTTTTACCAGCAGAACCTTTCGGGCATGGGTCTGGCGGCGCGCATCCTCTATGACCGCATCCCGGCGGGGGCCGATCCCCTGGGCCCGGAGAATATGCTGGCCTTCGTCTCCGGGCTGCTGACCAACACCGGGAGCCTCTTCACCGGACGCTGGATGGCTTGCGGTAAATCGCCGGTAACGGGTGGCTGGGGGGATTCAAACTGCGGCGGCTACCTCTCGCCGGCACTCAAGAGAGCCGGCTACGACGGCATCTTCGTCACCGGCTGCGCCGCGCAGCCGGTCTATCTGGCCGTAGTCAACGGCAGTGCCGAAGTGAAGTCGGCCGACGATCTCTGGGGCCAGGAAACCCTGGCCACTGAGTTGGTGCTGAAGGAACGCCACGGGCGGCGCGCCCAGGTCGCCTCCATTGGCCCGGGCGGTGAGCGGCTCTCCCTCATGGCTGGCATCGCCAACGACAAGGGGCGCATGGCAGCCCGGTCGGGGCTCGGTGCGGTGATGGGCAGCAAGAAGCTCAAAGCCATTGTTGTCGATGGCAAAGAGCGGGTGGAAGTTCACAATCGAGATCGAATGAAAGCCCTCTCGCAGCAGGTGCTAGGGCATCTGGCGAAGAAAGTCCCGTTGCCTCCCGGCAGCGTCACTCCCCTCATGGGGAAGGCCATGGCGGCGCTGCCCGTCGCCAATACCATGGATGGCATGCTCTATGTCCACATGCTGCGTAAGTGGGGAACCGTGAGTATGAACCAGGCCTCCATTGAAATGGGAGATTCCCCCATCAAGAACTGGAGCGGAACGAGCCGCGATTTCGGTCCCAGTCGGTCGGCATCGGTGACCCCGGACCGCATCATCGCAAAGGAAGAGAAGAAGTATCACTGCTACTCTTGCCCGCTGGGCTGTGGGGGCATCTGCAAGAACGTCGGCGGCTTCGAGGAGACGCACAAGCCAGAGTATGAAACTTGTCTCTCCCTGGGCGGCCTCCTGCTCAACGAAGATGCCGACACGATCTTCTACCTTAACGAGAAACTCAACCGGGCTGGCCTGGACACCATCAGCACTGGCAGCACCATTGCCTTTGCCATGGAGTGCTTTGAAAAGGGGTTGTTGACCACAGCAGATACCGGCGGGCTTGAGCTGACCTGGGGCAACGCCTCAGCGATACGAAAGCTGGTCGACATGATCATCGCCCGTGAGGGTCTCGGCGACATGCTGGCGGATGGTTCGGCAGTGGCAGCGAAGAAGCTGGGCCAGGGGTCACAGGACTTTGCCATGCATGCCGGCGGTCAGGATCTGCCGATGCATGACTCCCGACTGGACCCTGGCCATGGACTGCTCTTCAGCGCCGACCCCACCCCCGGACGCCACACCACCGGCTGCTACCTTTACTATGAGATGTATCAGCTTTGGCGCAGTACCAAGAAGGTCCCCAAGCCGTCAATGTTCTTCACCAAGAACTCAAAATACGCAGCGACACCGGAGAAGGGGGCCATGGCTGCCGCTTGCAGCCAGTTCACACAGCTTTACAACGGCGCCGGGCTGTGCATGTTCGGGGCCTTCATGGGAGCACACCGACTACCACTCTTTGACTGGCTCAACGCAGCCACGGGCTGGCAACTGACGCCGGACGACTACCTCGCCATCGGGCACCGCATCCAGACTACCCGCCAGGCCTTCAACGTGAAACACGGCATCGCCCCCCGTGAGGTCAACGCCACGGCGCGGGCTCTGGGCCAGCCGCCACAATCATCCGGTCCCAACAAAGGACGCTCCATTCCGGTTGACAAGCTCAAAAGCGAGTACTGGCGACAACTCGGCTGGCACCCCGAAACTGGGGAGCCGCTGCCGGCAACCATGGCAAGGCTGGACATCAACTAGCGCGTCGAAAATCTTCAGCGGAGAATCGGCAGGAGCGGGAGACAGGCTCAGCTTACGGAAACATCCTCGCAGGTGTCTTCATGGTCGGCCGGACGTCGGTCCTTCGACCGCCGCAGCAAGCGCGTCTCCTTCAACTCCTCGACCTGTGCGAGCATCACCGTGATGTTGTCCCGACCACCGGCCTCGTTGGCCTGCTCCACCAACTTGTCGCACATCACGCCCAGGTCCTCTCCCCCCGTCAGGACAGCACGGATCTGGGCATCGTCAAGTTCGCCTGTGAGCCCGTCTGAGCAGAGCAGGAACAGGTCGCCATCGGCCGGCTCAAGAACCGTCAGGTCGACCTGGACATCGGAGAGGTCGCT
>CALGBT010000600.1 GCA_937884235.1 uncultured Pseudomonadota bacterium | reverse complement strand
GACCAGCGCGGCGTACGACCAGCAAGCCGATACGAAAAACCAGGACCACTGCCCCGGCCCCCACGAGCACATTCATCAGATGTAGTCGCCAGGTTGCTGCTCCCAGGGGGAGCCGTGCAAAGAGCGCCGACAGGATGACATAGAGGGGCGTACCGGGTGGATGGGCAACTCCCACTGCGTGCCCCATGGCAACAAACTCGGCCGAATCGAGCCAGAACGAGTTGGGGCCTGTGTGCCAGAGATAGAACAGTCCAGAGGCCACAAAGAGCAGTGCTCCCACCAGACCATCCCAGACATTTTCAGATTGAAGTGGCAGGAAGCCGTCAGGAACCGTTGCGGCGGTATCGTCGAACCCGGCCTCCCGCGCCAGGAGGCCTGTCCCAAGCAGGCTCTTTTGCGGCCGTGAATCCATCATTCTCCTGTCGCCGCACCGCGCCGGACTACGTTTCACCCCGGAAAGTGCACGACGATGTGGCCGTCTCCCGAACCGTAACTGCAGTGAGTTGCGGAAGCACCGGCTTGAGCTCATTCCAGATGTAAACCGACAGGTCCTCAGCGGTACCAGACTCCAGCCCTGGGATCTCATTGACCAGTTTGTGGTCGAGGCGCGCCTTGACCGGCTCACACAGGCGCAAAATCTCGCCATAGTCCACGAGCCACCGATGGGTGGCATCGATCTGTCCTTCAACGGCCACCTCCACCACGTAGCCGTGCCCGTGAATTTGACGGCAGCGGTGGCCCTCGGGAGCGAATGGTAGATGATGGGCCGCTTCAAAGCGGAAACTTTTGCGCAATTCAACTTTCATGTCATCAGTCCATACTTCTTCAGTCGATAGTAGAGGGTCGTGCGGTTGAGGCCCAGTTCGCGAGCCATTGCGCTGACAGAACCATCACTGCGGGCCAGAGCCTCTTGCAGTTGGTGCTTTTCCATGGTCCCCAGAACCACGTCGAGGCTGGCATTGAGGGGTAGCTTCGGCTGGCTGCGGTCCACCTCCAGGAAGGCCAGATCCTCGGCTCGAACGATTTGGTCTTCAGCGAGAATCAGTGCCCGCTCCATGGCGTTTTCCAGTTCTCGCACGTTGCCAGGCCAGTGATAGGCGGTGAGCCGGGCCAGGGAATCGGGCCCTAGCTCAACCATGCCTCCGTCCCCGCCGGAGAGTTGGTGGAGAAAGTGATGGGCAAGCGTGGGGATGTCTTCCACCCGGTCCCGCAAGGGCGGCATTTCGATGGGAAAAACTCGCACCCGATAGTAGAGATCTGAGCGGAAGGCCCCCTGCTCCACCAGCTTCTCCAGGTCCTTATTGGTTGCGGCAACCAGCCGCACGTCAACCTGGACGGTTTCAGTGCCCCCAACCCGCTCGAACTCTTTCTCCTGGATAACACGGAGGAGCTTGATCTGAGTCTCCAAGGGAAGATCACCGATCTCGTCGAGAAAGAGCGTGCCGCCATGGGCCAATTCGAAGCGGCCCATCTTCTGTGCCACTGCCCCGGTGAAAGCACCCTTCTCATGACCGAAAAGCTCGCTCTCAATGAGAGTCGCTGGCAGAGCCGCAAGGTTGACCCGCACAAAGGGCCCGCCCTTGCGTGAACTCTGGTGATGAATGGCCCGGGCAGCCAGTTCTTTGCCGGTGCCACTCTCGCCGGAGATGAGGACCGTGGCCTTGGTCGGCGCCACCTTACGGATGACCTTCTGGACCTCCTGTAGAGCCACCGATTCCCCGACCATTTCGCCGTAGTTGTAGCGGGCATCAACCTCTCGCCCGAGGAAGTTTGACAGCTCCTGGAGGCGCCCGGTCAACCGCCGGTTCTCTGCAGTAAAAGCATGCCGTTCAATAGCCTGCTGGAGCACCACCTCTACTTCCCGCGCATCCCAGGGCTTCTGCAGGTAACGGTAAACACGACCGGAGTGAAGGGCGGCGATGATGACGTCAATGTCCCGGTAGGCCGTGAGCAGGATCCCCACGGTATCTGGAGCAATCGCCGCGGCACCGGCCAGCAGCTCCGTGCCGGACATCCCCGGCATGCGCTGGTCCACCACCATCACCGACACAGTCTGTTTGCGCAGGATGTCAAGGGCCAGCGCTCCGGACGTTGCAGTGAGCAATTTGAAGTTCTCGCCAAAGGTCATTTCAAAGGCAACGAGGTTGTCCTCTTCGTCGTCCACAACCAGTATCGGATACCTGCGGTAGTCAAGGGCCACTGCACTCCCTCCAGCAAACTGTCAGATTTCTAACAGGTCACCGAAGGATTGTCAACGGCAGGTTGACAATCAGGTCGATTTGAGCCACTGGTGGAGCGATTCCCGGGCTCTCTTCAGCATCAGATCCCGCCGGGCCTTCTTGCCCCTGGCGGGTACCGAGGGGAAGAGCCCCCAATGGACGTGGCTGGGCTGAAGCGGCTCCTCAGTGGCAGCCGTGACGTGGTAGTGAATTGCCCCCAACGCGGTCTCTTCCGGCGGTATCCTAGGCTCCCGGCCAGCCACCCGGTCAAGCACACAACGGGCGGCCAGATGGCCCAGGGCGATGGACTCAACATAGCCCTCGCCGCCGGCAAACTGCCCGGCAACATAGAGGTGTGGTGCCGCTCTCAACGAGAGGTCTCGCTGGAGCAATCGGGGACCATCAATGTAGCTATTGCGATGGAGGGAACCGTAGCGCAGGAATTCAGCCTTCTCCAGGCCGGGAAGAAGCCGAAAGACTCGCCGCTGCTCCGCCTGCTTGAGACGCGTTTGAAAACCTACCATGTTGTAGGCCGTGCAAGCTCGGTTCTCCGACCGCAACTGGACCACTGCGAAGAGATTACGCCCCAGTGGATTGCCTTCGAACCCCGCCGGCCGCATAGGCCCGTGAGCCAGGGAGAGGGGACCACCGTCGGCAATTGTCTCAATGGGCTGACAACCCTGAAAGAGGGGCAGCTTGTCAGCAGAGTCAAAGCCGTGGGGCACCACTTGTTCCCCCGCCAGAAGCTCTTCAACGAAGCGAAGGTATGCCGTGCGATCCAGCGCAACATTCAGGTAGTCCGGATCGCCTTTGTCATGCCTGGTGGCTTCGAAGAGTCGGGTACGGTCCAGACTTTCGGCATCGATTATCGGGGCAATGGCATCGAAGAAGAAGAGTCGGTCCTGCCCCACCAATTGCTCCACAGCTGCCATCAGCGAGGACGAAGCGAGGGGTCCGGGGGCCAGGATTGCCAGCCCCGTGGGCAACTCCGTAACTTCGCGTCGCTGCACGGTGATGGCGGGATTGGCCTCCACCATGCCGGTCAGTGCCCGGGCAAAGGCACCACGGTCCACTGCCAGGGCGGCCCCGGCAGGTACCCGGTGAACCTCAGCCTCAGCCAGCAAAGGAGACTCCAGTTGCCGTAGCTCTTCTTTGAGCAATCCGGCAGCAATCAGTGGGTCCTCGGCCCGTAGCGAGTTGGAGCAAACAAGCTCAGCGAGATCGGCACTTTCGTGCGCCGGAGTTGGGGTACCCGGACGCATTTCGCAGAGCAGAACCTGGAGCCCGGACCGAGCCAACACCAAGGCAGCTTCAGTTCCCGCCAAGCCGCCCCCGACAATGGTCACGTCTGGTGACATCAGACTCTACTCGCCGTGACCGCACTTAGGGCAGCGGAGGTTGCGGGCCTTGCCTCGGCCACGCTCTTCCATGAAGGGATTCTGGCAGGAGGGACAAGGACTCTCGGCGATCCGTCCAAAGAGCACGAAGTCGCACTCAGGAGCCTTTGAGCAGCGGAAGTAAGTCGTCTTCTTCTTGGAGCGTTTCTCAAGCAGGTCGCCCTCGCAATTCTCTCGGGGGCATTTGTGACCTGACGAAAAGGGCACGGTGGTTTTGCAGGTGGGGTAATTAGCGCAGGCCCAGAATCTGCCAAAGCGGCCATCCTTGAGAACCAGATTACCACCACACGCTTCGCAAGCGTCGTCGCTAACCTTCTGCTCGATGATGGCCGGCTTGCCTTTGTCGTCCCTCTCGAAAGCGAGGGTTGTTTTGCACTCCGGGAAAGCGGAGCAGGCAAGGAAGGCGCCATTTCGACCAAAGCGAATTACCATGGCAGCGCTGCAAGCCGGGCAAACGATATCCGTCTTTTCCGGGTCTTTCTTGACGCTCTTCATGTGGTCTTTGGCAGTATCAAGGGAGGTCTTGAACTTGGTCCAGAAGGACCCGAGAACGTCTGTTCGATTGCTCGTCCCCTCTTCGACCAGGTCCAACTCCTCTTCCATATGCGCCGTGAAGGAGGGCTCAATAACATCTGGGAAGTTGTCTCGCAACAGGTCCGTTACTACGAAGCCCAATTCGGTTGGGGAGAATTTGCCCTTGTCCCGGTCGACGTAGTTCTTTTCCTGGATGGTGGAGAGAATCGTGGCGTAGGTCGACGGTCGGCCGATACCCTTCTTCTCCAGTTCCTTGACCAGGGTACCTTCAGAAAAGCGTGGCGGCGGCTGGGTGAAGTGCTGCTCACCGTCAACACTCAGGAGCTTGAGAGTCTCGCCTTCCGTGATTTCTGGCAGATTGCTGGCATCGGACTCTTGCGATTCGGCCTCCCGATAAATGGTGAGATAGCCATCGAAGAGCAGGATTCGGCCCGTGGCCTCAAAGGTCCATGTATTTCCGGCAAGAATGCTGGCCACCGTCACGTCGAACCGAGCCGGAGCCATCTGGCAAGCAACGAAGCGATTCCAAATCAGCCGGTAGAGTCGCAGCGCATCTCGCTCCAGTGCCGGCAGCACCTGCTCAGGACCAAATTCAATGGAGGTCGGACGAATCGCCTCGTGAGCATCCTGGGCGGACCGCTTGTTCTTATAGATGGCTGGGCTGGCTGGCAGATAGTCAGCACCATACCTTTTCTCAATGTAGCCTCGCACGCCGGCAACTGCCTCATCCGCCAGTCGCGTAGAGTCCGTCCTCATGTAGGTAATCAGACCGTGGGTCCCCAGCTCGCCCAGGTCAACACCCTCATAAAGGCGCTGGGCCAGGGACATGGTCTTCTTCGCCGAGAAGCGATAGAGACGATGGGCCTCTTGCTGCAGTGTACTGGTGATAAATGGCGCCAGTGGATGGCGCTTCTTCTCTTCCCGCTGGACGGTTGCCACCACCCAGGGTACCTCCCTGAGGCTCTCCAGCAGAGGCTTGGCCTGCTCCTCGCTGACGACCTGTGCCTTCTCGCCATCGATACGCACCAGTTTGGCCCGGAAAGGTGGCGGATTGGCCCCCTCGAGGTCGGCCCGAACGACCCAGTATTCCTGGGGCTCAAAGGCTTGCACCTCGCGTTCGCGGTCTACCACTAGAGCCACCGCCACCGACTGGACGCGGCCAGCGGAAAGACCAGCGCTAACCTTCTTCCACAGCAACGGGCTGAGTTCGTATCCCACCAACCGATCGAGGATACGACGGGCCAACTGGGACTCGTACCTTGAGCGGTCCAATTCGCCGGCGTTGTCCAGGGCTTTCTTCAAACCCGAACGGGTAATCTCGTGGAGCAACACCCGATAGAACTTTGGACAGTCTTCCTTCTTCCGACCTCGGGCAATCTCCTCGGCCACGTGCCAGGCGATAGCTTCTCCCTCGCGGTCCGGGTCAGACGCGAGGTAGACCGCCTGCACATCAAGCGAGGCAGCCTTGATTCCCTGCACGATCTTGGATTTTCCCCGAATAACCCGGTACTGCGGCGTAAAGTCCTTCTCGATGTTCACGCCGATGCTGTTGGAGGGGAGGTCCTTGATGTGACCAACGGTTGCCTTGACCACGAAATCCGGCCCCAGATAGCGGGACAGAGTCTTTGCCTTGGCGGGTGATTCAACGATGAAGAGCGATTTGCTCATTGGCTGCTACCTCTCTATGCAAACGTTGCAGGCATAACGGTTGCCTGCCTGCTTGACAATCCAGTCTTTCAATTCAAGGTCCAGCAACGCCAACGACAACGTCGCTGGGCTCATGTTAAGGCTATCGGCCAGTTCGTCAATGTGAAGCACTCTATTATCAAGCATCTCCAACACTTGCCGCAGCGATTGTGGGAGGCCTGACAGACGCACCATCAGCCGGGGCGAAACAGCAACTGCCGCTGCATACGCTGCCGGTGTTGGCGTTTCGGCCACCTGCGAGTAGAGCTCCGCAAGTTGTTCGGGACGCACCAACGCAGCCACGCCCTTGACAAGCAGGTCGAGGCTGCCTGCGCACCCCTCGTCCTCCACGGAAGCAGGGACTGTAAACAACTTTCTCCCAGATTTCAACGCAAAGGTTGCCGTGTACAAAGCGCCGCTTTTAGCGGCGGCCTGGGCGACCACGACCGCGTGACACAGGCCCGCGATGGTGCGATTTCGCCACGGAAAATTCCGCGGAATCGGAGATGTGCCCAAGGGCAACTCACTGACAAGGGCGCCTCGCTCCACCATTCTCTCGAAGAGCGAGCGGTTCTGGGCCGGGTGGGGGCGGTCAACTCCGGTGGCGAGGACCGCCACGGTGGAGCCGCCTGCATCGAGAGAGCTTTGATGGGCAGCGGAATCGACGCCCAGGGCCCCGCCGCTGACGACGCACCCGCCGAGGCGCACCCAGACGGCCGCCAGGCGGGCCGCAACCCGCTCGCCGTACGCGGCATGCCGGCGGCTCCCAACAAGCCCCAAACCGGGGGAGGCCCGCCAGTCCGGAAGCCGCCCTCGCACGTAGAGCAGCTGGGGCGGCGAGCAGGCACCAGCCAGTTGGTGGGGCCAACCATCGTCGCCGGGGACCAGCAGTTGCACCCCCAGCCGGGCCAGGGTGCGAAGTTCCTCTTCCACTTTCCGGGCAACCGCGTCTTCATCCCAGTCCGAGTCCACCGCCAGCGCCGCCAGCGCGCTCCCGTGTTGTGCCACCAGTCGCCCCATGGTGGCAGGATCGCGGACCGCAGCGAGGAGTATCTGCCGAGCCCGGCGTTCGTCCACCGGGCCAAAACGCTCCCCCCATCGGGACTGCCTAGCCATTGGCGTTTCCTCCTGCTCTCTGGTAACATCCGTCCTACCTTCTTTATCGGGTTGAAACCATGCAATGGCTCAAAAAAACTCTCTGGACCGCACTATTACTCACTCTGGCATGCTCGGAAGATAGCGGCCATGGACTCACCCAAGACGGACAGGTGGCTCCCGACGCAGCCGTTGAAGACACTTCGACACCGAACAAGCCCAATGACAAGATCTGGGTAACCACCAAAGAAGAGATGATCCCTGGCGACTCCGGACAGCTCTTCTCCCGGGCTTACATTCCCGTCAAGTGCAACAAGGGTTGTGCGGCGCTGGTGCTGGTCCCAGATGGCCTCGAGGGCATGGAACAGTTCGAAGGCATCGCCACCGAGATGGCCGATGCTCTGGATACCATTATCATTATCTATAATCCTCCGGGGCGGGGAAACTACGCCGAACGCAGTGAAGGCGAAGAGGACTACGGCGGATACAAGGGGCAAGATGCGCTGAAGGATGTGGCCAATCACTGGGAGAAGAAGACTCTCGTTGATGGCAATCGCTTCGGGATTCTCTCCATGGGCTATGGTCTTGGTACCGCGACTGGGGCACTGGCTCGCCATCGCGACAGCTTTCTGAACTTCGTTACCTACCTCATTGACGTGGAGGGCCCGCCCAACCGCTGCTTCGTCTCTCAGTCCCCCTACTCTGTGGATCTGGTAGGCTGGTACATCAACGCGGACGGCCCTG
>CALGBT010000599.1 GCA_937884235.1 uncultured Pseudomonadota bacterium | reverse complement strand
CGTGCTGCGGCTACCGTGCTCTTAGAGGCCCTGGCCCTTTATCCTGAGGCGTCCATCGTCCAGAACAACTACCTGGCCACCGTCCAGAAGTACATTCGCAGCAGAAAGCAGGCCGGCGATCTTGACCACGCCGAGCAAATTGCCCGCCACGGCTTCGCGCAAGCCGATGCCCTCTTTCGACGGGGAGGAAACCCTGCAGATCTGCTCTTGCGCCTGCAGCTTGAGATCGGCCTGATCCTCTTCGCCAAAGAGGACTACGCCGCGGCCATTGAGTTCATGGTGCCGGGGCTTGCCACGGGCCAGGACATCTACGCCGTCAACTATCTCGCTGCCTCAGGAAACCTGGCTGGGAAGTTCCTCAATGCGGGTCAACCGGCCGAGGCCTACACCGCCGTGCAGGCGGCCATAGGGCTTGTGGACAAAGAAGTTGCCACCCGTCTGAATTTCTATCGAACCTACTGGCCCGCGGCGATAAGTTACTCCAGCGCCCTCAGAAAGCAGGGTAAAATGGCTCAGGCTCTACGGATCGTGACATCAGCATCGTCCACAACCATCGACCCTGGCAGTGCCCCCGCGCTCTACCGCTCATATTGGCGGGAAAGGGCCACCATCCTTGCTGAGATGGGCCGCAAATCGGAATGTCGTGGTCTCCTCAAGGGGCTCCCGGATACGGGAGACCATGATTGGCTGGAGGGGCTGCGATCGCAGTGCTCCAAGTAGTGCCAGCCTGCCCCCTGACTGGGCTAACAGGCCCCCCCCAAAGGGGCCATTGACGAAGTGCCCGGAAAATTGCAAAGTACCGCACTTGGAATATCGTGATTCCCGACTTAGATCGATCTATGCGCGCGGCGGGTCGCATTCCGCCACGCCCCAAAGAGGACGATGTGACACGGCTGGCGAAGATGCTTTTCAGATTGGGAAGGTATTGCCGGGCTCGAGTGCTCTCGCTCTTCCCCGCTCACACCGTCCTCGTCCTGGGGGTCGCCCTGGGGGTAATCGTGGCTGATCGCCCGCTGGCCTCTTCGCCCAACGAATACCCCCCGGAAGAAGCTGTCAGTCGGCCTACACATTTCAGCAAACCAGACCCCGCGCGCATTGAAGATACCCTCGCTAGATTCCTCTATGACTGGCCCCAGAGCGTCAGTCGAGACCGGGCTGCCATGGCCCGCTTTTTCGGCTTCTTCCGCTACGAACCGGCCATGCAGGTTCTTCGCCGAGAAGCCGGCTATCTCCATGGAGAGGCCGCCGTCGCCAGCCTTAATGCACTTACTGCCATGGGTGATGTCAATGCTGTACCGGTACTCCGCAAAGTGCTGCGCTCCAGCCATGACTGTGAAGCTGTGCGAGTCGCCGCTGCCGCATTGGGTCGGTGGCGCGATCATGGCTCCTACTCGACGCTGATAATGGCCCTGCTGGAGCCCGAGTGCGACGGCCCGGCGGTGGTAGAAATAGTTCAAGCGATTCTGGAGTTAAGGCATCCGTACATAGAAGAATTACTGTATTTTGTGCATCAGCAGACATCTTCAAGTGGAGCGCGTCTGGTTGCTGCTGCGGCCCTTGCGCCGCACGTTAGCGGACCCCGGCGCGGGCCAGTTGAGGAGACCTTGCGCTCGGGCTACAGTCTGGCTCTGGCGGATTTGGACGTGGACCCTCTTCTGGCAGAGCAGTCGCTCCTGGTGACCATGTGGGGAATGGGGCGCTTTTCAAGCCAGACATGCGTTGCCGCCCGGGATGCGGCGCTGGGGGCATTCCCCAGTACCACTGGCCTGGCGCGTCAGGTGTTGGCCCGAGACGTCATCAGCAGTGGCCTTCCCTGTCTGGCGATCTTCGGCAAGAAAGGACGGGAGACCGTTGACGAGCTCCTCGGCGCGGCGGACGATGCGCGTCTCGATTTCAATGCCGTGGAGCGATACACGCGCAGCCGCTCAATGCCCAGTCCTGGCGGTCGACCCGAGATGGTTAATCTGGAACCGGCCTGGGTCGACTGGTTGGTACAGCTGGCAACTCGCTTCACCCTCTGGGATGAAACCCGGTCAGTGGCCCAGTTTGCGCAATCCATTGAGCGCATGGAACGTTTCACCGAGAGCGCCCAGCTCAGCAGTCCGTCCCAGCTAACCTCTCTTGATGCCAGTGTCCGAGTCCCGCACAAGGGCTTTGGTGACCTGCAAAGGGAAGCTGCCAATTGGGCTCCGGCAGCGGATTTTGAGGATTACGTCTTCACCGAAGGGCAGCCTGAATGGTGGCCTGCGTGGGTGGATATCACCATTGATGACGGCCCTCGGCCGACTCGCCTGCGCAAGCTTCTCGAGGTTCTCGATGGGCATCAGGTCAAGGCAACTTTCTTCTTCATCGGCGCCAACGTTGCCCGCTATCTGGGAAGCAATCCCGAGCGGGCACGGTCCCTGATGTCGGGATTGACGGCGGCTGGGCATCGGCTCGGCTATCACTCCATGGTGCACGACACAGGGTGGAGCCGTCACTTACAAAACTGGTCGCCGGAGCAGATTCGCGACGACATTGAGCTCTGGAGGCGCGTCGTTGATGCGTCCCTCGGTCGCTCCTGGAACGGCGTCTACGGTCGGCTCCCAGGAGGCATGGGTCGCAAGCTCAAGCATGTCAAGATGGGCTTTGACCTGGCCGGACTTCGGGCTCACGTTCACTGGAATGTTCAAGACCCCACCTGGGGCCCCGGCACGAGCCACGGTGACCTCCGGGCCCTGGCACGGCGGCTCGCTCGC
>CALGBT010000598.1 GCA_937884235.1 uncultured Pseudomonadota bacterium | reverse complement strand
CACCGGCATCGGTAAACTTATCGAGGACCCATTCGGGCAGATCTGTGCGCCCGAAAGCAGAGGGTGACAGGAACTCCAGAGCGCGGTCTGCAGCCTCGGCATCCTCCCCTTCAAGAGCTCCACGCTTGCGGATGATGGTGCGGCGAATGTCGGCTATTATGCCCAACTTCTCGTCCTGGTCAGCGGGCACAAACCCAGGCAAAGCTTCCACCTGCTGCAGGCGGCGGAAGTCCCTCAGGTGCTGCTTCAGATAGCGATATACCCGCCCTGCCTCTTCGTAGGATTCAGTCTGCAACACAATGGGCACGGATGAGAGGTTCTCCACCTCAGCCCGATAGCGCTGGCAGAGCGCCTCGTTCCATTCGTTCCCCGGGGTCTCGACCTTACTGAGGTCGGGGTCCAGGTGAGAATCGGTGGCACCGGGAGCGAGGGCGGCCACAACGACCAGAGTCACCAGCAGGGTGCCAAAGGCGCGGCCTCTGTTGCAAGCGAACCAGGGAACCTGGCCGCTCATCTTTCCGAAACGCCCCACCGACTCGGTCTTCAACCGGGCTGCCAAGACTACCAGCGGGGGAAGCACGAGATAGAGGGCAACAAAGCAGAGAATCACGCCGACCCCGGCAATGAGCCCGAACTGGGAGAAGCCGCGAAAATCAAGCACCGACAGGCTGAGGAAGGTCGCTGAGGTTGTTACCGCGGCCCACAGCATGGGTCGTCCCAGGTTGGTGAGGGCCTCCACCACCGCCTCGGGCTCCGGTCGCCCCAGGGAGCGCTCCTCGAAGTACCGACTGACCGCGTGGATGCCAAAATCAACGCCCAGGCCAAAAAGAATCGTGACAATGAACGCGGTGATGGCATTGAGGTAACCCACCATCAGGTAAGCAACGCCCATGGTCCAGCCGATGCCCACCAGGAGCGGGACGATGACGAAGATGATTGCCCGGAGCTTTCCAAAGTAGAGCGCCAGCAGAATGAGGACGAGCAGGCCACCCAGAATCGACGCCACACGCAGATCCCGCTGAACCGCCTGCATCTCGTTGATGCGACGATGGTAGCCACCGTCCACGGCATACTTCATGTCGGGGTGGTAGCTGACCATCTCCAGGTCCGCGATCATCTGCCGGATTTCCTGGAAGAGCACAGAAGAACGCCCGACGTCGTCAGGTGAAATCGTCGGAAAGAGGTTGATTCCCACCAGCGTACCGTCTTCGTTGGTCAAATACTCCGAAAGTCGGAATCGACCGTACTTGCTTCGCAGCTCTTCCTCGGTGAGAAAGCCGGCGTCGGGGTCGCCGGAGACAACCTCCAGCGCTTCTTCGGACCCGAAATCCTCGTCGGGGTCGTCACCGAAGTCCTCGTCCAACTCATCGGCTTCATCCGGGGCCACGCCACCCTCTTCGCCGGCGTCCAGACCTAATTCACCCGCTACCGCCCGTTTGACCCTCGCCTTGACATCAGCCAGAATCTGCCTCAGTTCGTCGGTCTCGAGGTAAAGCAGTCCGTTCTTGCGGAAGAAGGAGATGTCCCGGCGGCACTCCAGCCGCTGGATGTCCGGGTGGACCGCTAGCTTGTCACACAGGTCACGGGCAAACCGCTGGTTAGCTTCCGCATCGGGAGACGAGACTATGAGCTTCACCTGGCTGGTGTAGCCCAGCCACTTCTCCAGCTCCTTGAGCCGCTTGATATGGGGCGTCGATTCGGGGAAGAGCTCTTCCATGGTGGCCCGAATTTCGAGCTTTGTGCCGAGGTAGACAGCTCCGGCAGTGACGAGCGCCACCATCACGAGGGTCGCCACCGGATGAGCAACGGTCATCAGAAGTAGTTGACGGACCCGCCCCGACACCCACCTATGGAGCCGTACAGTCCACCTGGTCTTCTCCTGCATTTCCGTCGCCATCCCCGGCCCATCCGTCACTTGCCAAACACTCGCCCGAAGATAGCAGGGACGGGGGGGCGAGACAAGGGTAGGGACAATGCCTAGTGGCGATGTCGTGGTGCCGCGCCCGACGACGGCAGTGCGCACCACTGAGGCCGGGGTGGACCACGCTGGACCACGCTGGACAGGGTGGACGGAATGGGGGGAAG
>CALGBT010000597.1 GCA_937884235.1 uncultured Pseudomonadota bacterium | reverse complement strand
TGTTAAGCGCGCCGCCAGCGTTCGTTCTGAGCCAGGATCAAACCCTCCAGATATTCTGAAGTCCTCTCTCTGTTTCCAGAGGAGGATGGTCTGACTATACAAATTTTGAATCAAAGGATTGTTGATGGTTTATTAGACCTGCACTTGCTTTCCAGTTGTCAAAGAGCAACTCGCCGTTTGGCGGACACGGAACTTACTGCTTCCCGCTTCGAGTGTCAAGGGGTTTTTTGCAAAAAACCGACTGACTCTCTGGGAGGCCGTTGGCCACCCTCTTCCGCCCTGCTTGTCAACCCCCAGCGACCTGATGCCGCTTTGAGGTGAGGACGAGTTATATACGGACCGATTTCAGGTGTCAACAATTTTCTTTCAACCGGATGTCACTTTTTTCGCATCACGCCGGGCTAGCCAAAACCAAAGCGGTACCACGCCTAGAAGTATCAGCAAAGAGACAAACTGAGAGGTCGATAGAGGAAGACCCAAAGTAGTCGTTCCGCGGATCTTGTCGCCACGCAGAAGCTCCACCAGAAACCTCGTAGACCCATAGTAAACCAGAAACAGCAGCAGAATCTGACCGCGAAACTTCCGGTAGGGAAGGACCAGCATCAGCACCACAAAACCCAAAATGCCGTTCAACGACATCAACAGCTGCGTCGGATGCACCGACTCGGAGATCACGCTCAACGTCCCCGTGCCATGGAAGTGCTGCGAGAATGCCGGCGACCCCCCAGGAATCCATGCCTCTGTGGCAGGATTACTCCAGCGGGGGAAGTTCAGGGACCAGCCAGCTCCAGTCTGCTTGCCAAAATCGCAGCCGTACAGGAAGCACCCCAAACGCGTCACCCCCGTGCCCAGCGCCAAGGCAGGAGCCACCGCGTCGCTGCGCCCCCACCACTCCTCCTTCATGACCAACGCAGCCACCGCACTCGCCAGAAGTCCCCCCAGGAAACCACCATAGGCCACCAGTCCACCCTTCTGGAACTGGAAGAAGGTGATGACCGTGAACTCGCCCCGCGCACTGGCAATGAAATACAACAAGCGAGCCCCAACAATGGCCCCGACCCCAGCAAACAAGAAAAGACGATTGGTCCGACTTCGGGAGTAACCAAAGCGCTCCACGAAAAAGCTCGACAGGAGCCACCCCAGCAGGAACGAAATGCCCAGCATCACCCCATAAGAGAAGATCGGCCGCCCGCCCACCTGCGTGCCCCCCACAACGGGAATCCAGTCGGGAAGCTCTCCCAGGAACTCCGGGAGGCGAAAGATATATGGTCGCATGAGCTGACTCCTACTGCTCTTCGTCGTCAATTATGGCTACGGGCAACTCCAGATGGAAAACACTACCGCCCCCCGGGGCATCGTCAACCCATGCCTTGCCTTCATGGGAATCGGCAACCTTGCGCACCAGCGTCAAGCCGATGCCAGCCCCGCCGTGACGCCGGGTAAGCACTGGCTCGCCCTGAATGAATGGCTCGAAAATCCGCTCCTTGGCATCATCCGCAACTCCAGGGCCGTTGTCACAGATCCGCAGATGCAGCACGATCTCGTTGGAGGAGGCGCAGAGCTTCACCTTGCCACCCTCCTGCGTGAAACGGATAGCATTGGAGAGCATCGCACTGACCGCACGACGCAAGGCCGCTCCATCAGCTTCAACAACCCCCAACTCCCCTTCGATCTCCAACTCCACGGTAATGTTCTTGTCACGGCTCAGTCGCCGCGCCCAGGTGCAACTGTCATCCAGGATGCTGCGCGGATCGCAGTGATACCGACGCCAGCCGTCCAGGCGGGCATCAAGCCGGGTCAACGTCAGCAGATCCTCCACCAACTCCCGCAATCGCATCGCCCCATTGGCAATGTGCGAGACCATGTCCGCAGCATCGGCCGGCATCTCGTCCCGCTGCTCCTCCAGCAACTGCGTGAAGCCAATCAGCGGATTGAGAGGGGTGCGAAGCTCGTGGGAAAGCAGCGCAATGAAATCGGTGCGGGCACGCCCCGCAGCGTTTGCCTCTTCCCGAGCTCGCGCCAGATGCCTGGCCATAGCCTCCTTGTGCAGCCAGAGTCCCATCGCCCGAGCCACCGATTCTACGCACCGGAGATCCTCCCTGGACCACTCGTGGGATTCCGTGGTCTCTTCCAGCACCAGCCCGCCAAAAATCGAATCATCATACCCTACGGGCACCAGCAGCAATCGACAAACCTCACGGTTCGCAAACAGCTCTCGATCCCGGGCAACTACGTCCTCGGCTTGAAGAATGATGGTGCTGCCCACCTCGGCACGCCGCAGCGCCTTGCCAACAAAACGGAGGTAACGGGCAGCATTGTCGCCAACATCCAGGCTACGGGCCACGGCGAACTGCGCCAACTCAAAAATCGCGGATTGCAGAGGCGCATAAACCGCCGATGCTACGTCAAGCCCAATTGCGGCGATCCGGCATACCTCCCGCAGAGACTCTGCCGACAACGTGGCATCATAGAGATAGGTGGAGAGGGAGCGAAAGCAGAACTCCGTCTTGCGCCGCTTCTGCAACTCCTCCCGCAGACGAAACTCCCTGCTCGCATTGCGAAAGGTCCAGATCCGGCCCAGAATCTGCCCGTCATCGTCGGCCAATGGTGCCGTGGTACGCTCTAGCACCAGGGGAGCGGGCGCCAGGAGGTGGAGAACGTCAGCCCGGATCTCGCTGGGGTTTTCCTGAATCCGCACCAGATCCTGGCGAAATGAATGGGGGTTGCCCAGGCGGGCAAGCAGAGGATCCCAGAAGGCCTCCTCCGGCTTCCCCACGAGACTACGATCATCGATACCCAGAAGCCTGCCCAATGCTCCATTGGCCAGGCGGATGCAGAACCCCTTGCCAGAGGGGACAACTAGCAGCACGCCCTGGGTCATCGCTTCAAAGGATGGCTGTAGCAACCGAGTCGCCCCCGCTTTCCCGCGCCAGTTCTGCCCTTCCTTGGTCATTCACCATCCTCGCATGCGTGTCCGGTTGAATATAGTCGGACCCGCCCCGATTGTCCAGCGACGCTGCCGCCCCACCTCGCTATGTCTTGGCCCCCCCCTATCTTTTAATGTTAACGAGTTCGCCAATCTGTGTTATCTGCTTCGTTGCATGTAACCATGAGGGAGCTTCATGGAAATTGAGCCGACATCGTCGCACACAGTCACCGTCAGCAGCAGCAAAGAGACCGGCGGGTTCGGCCGGGCGCTCGGTCGCCTGCTGGCGCCGGGGGACGTAGTCGGACTCTGCGGCGACCTCGGTGCGGGCAAGACTACCCTTACCCGCGCCATTGCCCGTGGGGCGGGAGTTCCTGCGGCGGTACCCGTCAATAGCCCCACTTTCACCATTCTCAATCTCTACGACGGCAGGCAACTACGCATCTGCCACCTCGATCTCTATCGACTCAGTGATGGCCGGGACCTTGAAGGCATCGGCCTTCAGGACCTGCTGGACGAACGCACTGCTCTGGTGGTGGAATGGTTCGACCTCTTTTCCGATGCTTTTGACTCAGACCACCTGCGCATTCAGATCGAGCGCACCAGTGACCAAGGTCGCCACTTCCATCTGCACGCCACGGGCGAATCGAGTTGTGAGTTGCTGGAGGAACTCAGGAAAGGTTCAGCGCCAGTCGAATAGCCGCAGCATCCCAAGCAGATTGCAATGCGGAGTCACCGGGTTCTTCGCTAACTAGGGTTACCCCGTAGACTCCCTGGTCAGCCAGGAACTCCAGCGTGGCCTCGACGCGCCTCTCGCTACCCGCTGGGACGTAAAGCCGTGCCGCCACATGCAGCCGCCGCTCCCCCAGAAGATTGGCCAGCCCACGCATGACCTGTCCCTCGGCACCAGCATCGTGCACATGCTCTGCCATCCAGCCCAGCGGTGCCGGCAGATGGAACTCGACGAAGCTGGCCCCGCATTCGATCACCTTGCGCACCCACTGCTCATAGGCGAAGACCCGCCCATTGGTGGCGAAACCGACGCGGCGACCGGCTTGCTCCAGGTGCCGGATGAACTTCAGAAAGTTGGGATGGACCGCCGGCTCGCCCCCCGTCAACAGCACCTCCGGGCCACTCCCCCTAGCGACCAACGCCCCGAGTTGCCGGGCCAGCTTACCCGGCGCAGGCTCGGCGCCGGCACCAGTGCAGTGGCACCAACGGCAGTGGTTGTTGCAGCGAGAGGTGATGTGTAGCTCGACGCGCTGCGCACGGCGCGCAACCAGAGTCCGTCCGGCTGCCGCCAGTTGCTCAAGCAGGTCAGCCGGTGCCTCCCGGGGCAGCCGCAAACCTCCCCGGGCCATAAGATCTGGCGGGAAGGGACGGAACTCACCCTCACCCCGAATCCCCAGGTAGCGGAAGTTGACTCCAGGACAAAGCCCGGAGATGGCGCAGTCGTGACAGGCGTTGACCCGGTAGTACTGCGACAGGTCCGGCTCGGGGGCCGAGTTCTCGATGCGCAGCGTCTGTTTGGCGTAGCGCACTCCCCGCAGCTTCTCCCGGGTGGCCCGCAGGAAAAGGGCGTAGGGCCCGAGGACACAGCCGGGAACCGAATCCACCGTGAAGGAGAGCCCCGCGGCGCTAGCGATGTCCAGCGCTTCCACGAGGTAGGGTTGCACCTCGCGATAGGTGGGAAGGAGCGAATGGTCATGTGCTGGATAGCCAATGGGGTCGAGGAAATTGATGAAGAGCTCGTCGACGAAGGCGAAGTCTGCCACTACTCTACGAGCAAAGTCTGGAAGATCTTTGTAGTTACGCTCAAAGAGCACGAAGTTAATGGAAAGTCCCGGGGCATCCTTGCCCTGCAATGACTTCAGCAGTTCGAGAGCCCGGAGTTGTTTCGCCGCAGTGCCCTTGCCGCGCGAAATCTCTTCCGAGCTTTGGGGGTCAAAGGAGTGAATGGAGATCTCCAAGGAGGTGAGGCCGGCGTCAATGAGTGCGCTAAGGCGTTGAGCCGTGAGCAGAGTACCATTGGTAGTGAGCCCCACTCGCAAACCACTTTTTCGGGAAAAGCGCACAAGATCGGGCAGGTATTTCTGAACCAGAGGTTCACCACCGATGAAGGTTATGGAGTCGGCTCCCTGCGCGGCGATCTCTGCCACTCGCTCCCGGGCTTGCTCGAAGGTCAAATGGTAACCGGAGTCCTTGACGTCACCGTCGCAACAGAAAAGACAATTCTGGTTGCACTTGACCGTGAGATTGAGCAATCCGCAGATATTGGAGCTGTCGGCCATGTTCCTCCAGGCGGCATCGCACCGCCCGGATAGTGTAACGAATGTTCACCGGCCTGTCATGCCGGCAGTGCCTACCTGCAGAAGAACGCAAACTGAGCGGCATCATAGGCGTCCGACGTCCTAGCCGCAACTGCTGCCGTCCGAGCGGGTGCAGTGATGCCGTTGGCAGTTGCATGGGCACCGCGGAGAATCAGAACCGCAACGTCAACTCCCCTTTCACGCCGTCGAAGGGCGGGAAGGTCCGGCACATGCCACCGGCGCACTTGAGCCCGCCGCGGGAGGAACCGAAGAAGAGCTTGGCGTAGGAGCCGGACATGAAGCGGTAGATTACCTCGCCGGAGTGGAAGTTGCCTCGGGTGGCGGTGTTGGGGCCAGGCTGGTCTGACTGCTCGAAGGTGTAGCTGAAACCCAGCCAGGGGGCGAAGGAATATGTGGAGACCAGCTGCATAAGCGAGTAGTCAACCTTGAAGTCCGGTTGCTCGTAAGATTCCCGCCGCACTGATACTTCAAAGGAATGGGGGCCGTAGATGGGCAGATGGACATCACCTTCCATGTGCCACATGTTCTCTTTGGTGAAGTGGAAATCTTCCTGACGATAGCCGCCGGAGACATTTGCCGAGATCGAAAGATCGTCGAGGCGCTGCTCCCAGCCGCCCATGACGTGCTGGACCTTGTACTCACTGGTGAGCTCCGGTCCGCCATCAGTATCTATGAAATGCGCATAGCTGGCCCAGGCGATACCGCCCCGGGTCGGCGGAATCTCCACGTCTACCCGAGTGCGCCCACCCACCAGGTCCCAGGGACGATCGTTACGGAAGAGGAGATTCTCGTCTTCCAGCGGCGGCAGCACTCCGTAGTAGACAAAGTCGACTTCGTCCGAGGGCCCCTGCACCTTGGTTCCCATGAAATTCACCGAACTGGCCCCTTCATCGAGCCTACTCTCGTACCACTTGACCTCGGCCAGCATATTGACCACTCCCCAGTTGAAGGTGGCGTTGGCGTAGACTGCCTCTCCCACCAGGGTATCCTGGGGCTCGTCCGGGTCCTCGTTGGCCCAGGTCTGTAGCATCGCATCATATTCCAGCACCAGCGTCCCATGCCCGAAGATGTCGGTGACGCTCAAGGAGGGCCCGACGGTCAGGAGCAACTCGCGGCGCAGCTTGTCATCATCTCCAAAATCCTGGGACGAGACGAAACCCGGCAGGTCGATCTCGCCCAGTTCCTGCCGGTCGTAGAGGAAACCGGCGTGCCCGGAGATGCGCATCCAGTAGAAAGGATTCACCCGCACCTCGGCGCCCCCGACGAAGTCGTTGGGGTCGGGCAAGAACTGCTCGATCTTGTCTCCCACATTGACGATATTCGACATCCCGCCGAGGACGGTCGCGCCGAAGAGTTGGCCGTTATAGTAGGCCTTAAGGCCGCGCAGCGAAGTGTCCGTGGAGAGCTCGTCGACCTTCTTCACGCAAAGCGCTATGCCCTTCCCCAGGCAACCGTAGACGTCCCCGCCCTCGATGCCAAAGGCCCCTTTGCGAAAGCGAACGTAGAGTTTCTCCACTCGGGCATCCATGTTCGCTGATGAGGCGTCGAGCCCCCCAAGGAACTGCTGTTGGAAATCGGCACCATCGACACCCGAGCCTGGACCCACGAAGCCTGCGGTATCGAGGCGCAGGCCGGCCTGCCAGGAGCGGGCACGGGCGGTGAGGTTGAGCCGATTCTTGAGGTCGACATAGTCGTACGTCTTTTCACCAATCTGGACCCGATAGTCCCGGTGCCAGTCGGCGTAGAAGGACTCCGTCAGGCCAAAATCGACATCGCCAACCGTAAGCAGCTGAGCATGGACCGGAGCGGCGGACAGAGACATCCCCACACAGATAACTGCCAGGACGAAGAATCTCATTGGGCGACCAGATCCTGGATCAACTTCTCCAGGGCCGGTTGGTCACCTACCGTGAACCCGTCCTTCTTCTTCACGATGTTTCCCTGCCGGTCAAGGATCACCAGGAAGGGCAGCACGCTCTTGGAGTTGAGGAGTTGGGTGGCTTCGCTCTGGCGATCTATAGTTACTTTAAATGTATAGTTGTTCTTCTGGATGAAGGGCCGAACCGAGGCCTCGGTATCGGGGGTATCGAGGCTGATTGCCAGCACTTCAAAGCCATCGGCGCCGTATTTCTCCACCATCTTCTGCAGGAAAGGCATCTCCGACTTGCAGGGCTTGCAGAAGGTCCCCCAGAAGCTGATGGCCAGCACTTTCTTGCCCACCAGTTGGCCAAAGTCAATGGGTTGCCCTGACAGGTCATACAGAACCAGCGATTCCAGGCCCGATTTGCTGTCGCCGTCGGCGGTGGCAGCGGGGGCGGCGGAGCAAGCTGCGAGCAGCAGTGAAACAAGCACTAGTGCGGCGGTGTTGTTGCGCATATTCTTACCTCAGATTGGTGGTGCCGGGGCACGCACGCGGGATTGCATCATTGCCAATAACCAGGTCACCTTGCTCAATTGCCTTTCAGGGTAGCAACCACTGCCCGGGCAAAAGGGGCTGCGGCATCGGGGCCGTTGGCGGTAACAATGCTACCGTCGACAACCACCGAGTCGTCCCGGAAGAGTGCCCCCTCGGCAGCGAGCATCTCTGGGGTGTACTTGCCTCCGATCCAGGCGGTGGCCTGGTGTCCCTTCAGTACCCCAGCGTAGCCGAGGGTGAAGGGGGCCAGGCAGATGGCCCCAACGACTTTGCCGGCAGCCACGGCCTTCTGCACCAGCTCGTGGGCTTTCTTGTCCTTATGGTAGAAGGCCGCACCGGGGCCGCCGACGAGCACTACAGCAACATAGTCATCGACGCTGTCAAGGACATCCTCCAGCTGCTTGTCAACTACCGTCTCACCGCCGAGAGCCCCCGTGGCCCGGCCGCCAAAGAAAGAGAGCACTGCAACCTCGAAACCGGCATCAACGAAGATGCTGCGGGTGGTCTTCAGCTCCTCGTCCTGGTACCCCTCCGATGCCACCAGGAGGGCGATGGTCCCACTTTCCACCGCCTGCCTCCTGGGCTCTGCCGGCTTTGGCTCGGTTGGGGCGGCAGTCTTCTCTCCGGAGACCTTCTCTTTGATCTTGGTGACCATCTTCTCCACTTCCTGGCAGCCCAGGGAACAGGCAAACAGGGCAAAGAGAATGGTCGGGAGAAGCTTGGCTTGCATGGGGCCTCCGGGTCGTAGTCAAAATCCTAGGTTCTGGTGGGCCGAGTGTCAATGAGATTGTCCTTGACACAAAGTGGCACCATTGCTGTACTGTCTCGCATCACGTGGAGGAACGACAGTGTCAAGAGAAACCCCAAAGAACCCGCTCAAAGAGATCGTCCAGCCCTTTGTGGACCTCGTCCACGCACCCCGCGCCCTATGGGGCGTCAATCTGGCCTACCTGCTGGAGGGGATGGTCTATTTCGGGATGCTGGGTTACCTGGCAATTTACTTCTCTGGGACTGTTTTCAAGGGAGTGGAGCACGCTGACGAGTGGTCGCACACAATGGTGATGGTCCTCACCGCCGGGATCACCATCTCCATGTTCTTCCTCGGCTTTGTCGGGGATAAGTGGGGGGTCCGTCGAGCACTGCTTGTCGCCTTTGTCTTCATGCTCGTGGGTCGCATCATCATGTCTGCGGCCCCCACGGCACTGGGTTTGGAGCCTGACGGTCTCTGGTCTCCTCTTCACCTTGTGACCATGGGCGGAATCGTGCTCATCGTCATTGGCTACGGCATGTACCAGCCTGCCGCCTACGCCGCGGTCCGCCAGTTCACGACACCCAAGACCGCGGCCATGGGTTTCGCAATGCTCTATGCGCTCATGAACCTGGGCGGATGGCTCCCATCCTTCGCCTTCCTGCTGCGCGATGACGACTACGCAGGACTGGGCATACCTGGCACCTTCTGGGTCTACACCGCGTTCACCGTGATTGCCCTGCTGGCCACCATCTTCATCTTGACGCGCAAGACCGTGGCGGCGGCGACCGCGGCAGCAAAAGCCGAATCAGCTGACCTGCTTGAAAATGAGGGGGAAGAAGCGAAACAGGCCAGGACGACTGGCGCCGCAGTTGATGTCGAGCGGGATACCGTGCCCTGGCACATGTGGCTGCTGCTGGCGGCCATTGTCGGGGCCATACTCTGGAGAGTTCCTGCCCCCATTGGCTACTACGTCGGCCTCGCTACCGCGTTACTGCCGGTCTACATCATGGTGCTGCCCGCCACTCGCCGGCAGAAGACGATCGTCTGGATTGCCAGACACCCTCTCTCCAACGCCAAGTTCGCATTCTTCATCTTCGCTCTTATCCCGGTACAAACGCTCTTCACCTACAACTGGCTGGTGCTGCCGCAGTACATCTCCCGAGCTTTTGATGGTTGGATCGGTGAGTACTTCGAGATCGCGGCCAATGCCAATCCAATCCTCATTTTCATTCTCGTCCCCATCATTACTGCGGCGACCATGAAGGCGAAGGTCTATAACATGATGATCTGGGGCACACTCATCATGGCTGCGCCGGCATTCCTGCTGGTGGCCGGCCCCCAACCCTGGGCGCTCTTCACTTACATCCTCGTGATGACCATCGGTGAGGCCATGTGGCAGCCCCGCTTCCTCCAGTACGCGGCCGAGATCGCTCCAGAGGGCCGCACCGGAACCTACATGGGTGTTGCTCAGTTCCCATGGTTTCTCACCAAGCTCCTGGTTCCGCTCCTCTACTCGGGCTGGATGATGGACCGGTATTGCCCGGCCATCGGCGAAAGGGATACGCAGACAATGTGGCTCATCTTCGCCTGCATCGCCATGATGTCCTGCGTCATGTTGCTCCTGGCCAAAGGTTGGCTGGGGAAAGACTTCAAGACCAAGGCGTAGCGGCAGGCCCGCAATACATCACCGCACACAGCGCCTGGCGTCAGCCTGGCGCCGTTTCTGATTCGGGAAGATCATTGACATCTGATCTGTTAAAGCCAGAATGTAGTCGATCTCTGGGAGGTAGATATGCTGAAACGGCTGACGGTCACTCTTGTTGCCCTCATGGTCATGGTTCCAGCTCTGGTGCGGGCTGAAGTTTACTTCGCATTCTCGGCTGAGCAAATGGAGTATCAGGGGCAGCAACGTATCTTCTTTGTGCCCTTCTCCTTCACCGGTCCGACCCATCGGCAGATGGAACGTAAGGTGGGCGTCCTCTTCGAGAAGCTGCACGGTTCGCGTCAGGCCATCTATGGCAGCACGCACCTGGTCGTTCGGGAAAAGGACGGCAACTTCACCGCCACTTTGCACGTCGACCCGGAGCAGGAGCGCTTCCACGATGTGATCATCGGTGAGATCTACCTTACTCTCACCACCATCGGCATTGCCGACGTCAAGCTCAGTGACGGCAAGATGATTACTGATACCCAGGTTAAGTACCCCTACTTCGTGCCGACTGTGCCACTCTGGGAGGCTCTGCCGCCCGCCACCTTCCCCCATGCAATTGTGCGTCTTGGGCCAAACGAATATACCGAGTCCCGGGTCTTCGACGAGAGGATGGCAAAGCACGATCCGCTCCTCTTTCAGAAGATCGCAGAGCTCCTGAAATCCCCGGAGTCTTACGTCCGCATGACGGTACTTACGGCCTTCCCGCACCTCAAATTCGCCAACGAGAATGAGCTGCTCATGCCCCTGCTGCAGGACGTGGATCTGTCCATCGTCTACAAAACAATTGAGCTTCTGGCCAAGAAGAACGACCCGGCTGTGCTCGACGCCCTGGCCAAAACCGCCGACTCCACCAAAGACCCGGAGACCCAGTTGCAGGCGGCGCGGATTCTAGTTGCCAATGGCAAAGCGAATTACAAGATCTACATTCTCTTTGAAGAATTGAAGAGCAAAGACCTGGCAGTCGTGGTGCAGACTGTGCAGAAGCTGGCGGCTTCGGGCGACAAGCGCGTGCTTCCCGCCATCGTCAGACAACTCTCCCACGCCGATGAGAGCGTACGGACGGCTGCCTTCGCCGGCCTCAAGCAGCTGCGTGACCTGGAGACCCTGAAGGGGCTGCTCAGCAACGCCGCCATCCTGGAACAGTATCGTCGGGACGGGGCCATTGAGCTAATGCTGCAGGAGGACGCTGCTTTTGCCGCCGCCGGCATTACCTACCTGGTTGAGAAGCACAACGGCGATCCCGCAGTCCAGGCCATCAGCACCATCGAGATGCGGGGCTACAAAGAGATGGCAGACCTGCTGGTTCAGGCCCTCGTCCACAGCGACAACAAAGTCGCCCTGGCGGCGGTTGCCGCCATCGGCAAGCTGGAGTTGTTAGAGCAGATGCCCGCTCTTTCCAAGGCATCCGCCAGTCCGGCGCTGAAGAGTGCCGCTCGCTCCGCGATTTCCGACCTCCTGGCAAAGCTCTCCAACTTCCAACTCATGAAGCAGGCAAAGTCAGACGACATTGTCATCCGCGAATTGGCGGTGCTAGCCCTGGTGGCCGAAGCCAAGTCTCTCTCTGCAGAGAAGAAAGACATCGAGCCGTTGCTCGAGCTGCTCGGAGACTCCATGAAGGATGATGCCGAAGTCATCAAGCGGGCCGCGGTGCAGGCCCTCTACGAGATTGGTGGCGCCCGCAATTTGCGACGGCTGCTGCGCATTAAGAAAGACCCCTCCGCAGATGTCCGCATGCTAGTTGGCAAGGCCGCACTGGCTCTGGCCGATGAAGAAGGCGACGAAGTCATCCTCGAACTCCTTGGAGATGAGGACGACGGGGTCCGCATTGATGCCATCAAGTCCATCAAGGAGCGCAAGATCAAGTCTGCCCGCGGCAAGCTCAAGTTCATGGTGGAATCCCGCAACCTGGTTCAGAAGGTTGAGGCTTTGCGCACCATCGTCGTCCTCAATGAGACCGGCGAAGAGCACACCGAGTTCTACGAAGTCTACAAGAAGCTCGTCTTCGAACAGAATGCTGACATCCAGCTCGCTGCCGTCCACGGTCTGCAGCACATCATCGACCCCATGGTGGTGCCACTGCTGCAGTCAGGCATCCTGCTCATGAACGATGACCCCAGGATTCGGGCCGCCACCATCATCGCCCTAGGCCGTTCCAAGGACCACAACGTCGTTGAGCATATCGCCCGGGGCTTCGCCGACGGCGACCACGAGGTCCAGGCCGCAGCCATCGAAGGACTCCGCCTCATGGGTCATAAGAAAGGCATCACCCCCCTCAAGGAATTCCAGAAGCAATCTGACGATGAAGGCCTGATCAACCTCGCGGGCGATGCCATCGATGAGCTTGAGGCTACTCCCAAAGGACTGCTGGACTAGAATCCATCAACTGAGAAATGCATGAAGTCCTTGAGGCGGCCATCAATTTCGCCGCCCCATTTCCAGCCGACCAGCGTGGTGAACAACTGGTAGGCCTTCGAACCGGGTGTGACGGTCTCTTTGTAGTTCTTCTCGGGGTTCCAAGCCCCCCCCATTCCTTTCGTACAGCGAGCGATGTCCCGGGCCGAAGTGGGGACCTTACCCTTCAGATCGCAACGGCGGTAGAGCCCGTTAAAACTGGCGTTGATATCGATGGCGGTGCCGAAGCTGTGGTTGGAGAACTCCGTGCGCAAACCATCCACCAGTCGGCCCCGGGTCTGGCCGCACCGGTAGCCGACCAGCTCCCTGATGCGGAACTGTGGGTCTGCCTGCAGCGCCTCAAGAGCCTTCATAACCATCGGTGCGTAGTACCAGCAGACTTCGACAGCCGGCAGCCCCGCCACGGCGACCTCGACCTGGTCCTCCGAGCATACTGTGCATCCGGATTTATGGAAATCCGGGGCCTTCTCTTCGGCAGTAAGCTCGGCATATTTCTTCTGCACAGTGCGACGGTTCACTGACTTGCCCTTCGCCGTGCTCCACTGATAGGTCGTATAGGTGCAGGTCTCGGGAGTTGGCCGCGGCGCAAGTTCCGGCGTTGGCATGATGGGGGATTCGGCTGTAATCGACTGCTCAATGCCCGGCGACATCGGGTCCGAAGTCGCCGGCTTCGGGTCTGGAAGCGGCTGCGCAGGTCCTTCAGGAACGACGGCCACCGCTACTTCTGCGGCGGCCTTTGGCGGACCCTCCTGCGGTGCCGGAACGGGCGTGGTCGCACAACCCACGACGAACCAGCAGAGAAACAAACCGCGCGCTGCAGAACGCATAGCTAGTCCTGCTGCTTCGGCTTAACAGTGAGCGGATCAGTATCGACATAGGTAAGTGGGATATCACCTTTACCTTTGAGCTTGCCGCGGGGCACTATCTGCCGGTATGAAGTGACCCAATCGTGCTTCAACCATTCCTGGAAGTTAAATGCCTTCTGAATGTTGTACCGATAGTCCCCGTTGGTCCATTTGGCAGCGACGGTGCGTAGAAAGAGGGACTTGTCGTCGAAATACTGCCCGATGATATTGGCCCGGTATTCGTCGCTGTACTTCCAGTAGCCTTCCGCATTGGAAACATAAAGGACTCGAACGGGCACGGCCAGACTGCGGGCCGCTGCCGCCAATCCCAGCAACCCCTTCTTGCCCAGTAGATCCCCGCCCATGGGTCGCACGCGGCCCGCCATGATGAGATTGCGCACGAAGGCATACTCTTCCGGGTCTGAGAGATAGCTGGACACGCCTTCTTTCTTAAGCTTCCCCACAACTCGCTCTAGTCTCCGGCTGATGGTCGACCGATTGTGCTTGAAGACCTTGACGATAATCGACAGGTCGGGATGGTTCGCCAGTTTCTCTTTGAGCAGCGCCACACTTGACTTGCGATTGTCTTCTGCCCAGAAGGCCAGGAACTGTTCAATTGTCTCTGCTTCACCAAAGAATACGCCATAGGTCCGATGGATGTGGACCACCCAGGGGTCATAGTCAAAGAGCCACGCCAGATGCGGACGTTGCCAGCCGATGAAGAGGTAGGCCTGGTCCGTGCCAACGCCGGCATACCCTCCCCCAAGACCCTTGATCTTCTCCGCGAACTTATGCAGATACCACTCGTCACAGGTGACATAGTGGCGCCCTTCCAGCCGCTTCTCAGTGGCCAGCAGAGCTGCCCCCGCCGGGTCCTCTTCACTGGCGAAGAAGGCCTTCCTCTGCGAAGCGGTGAGGGGTCCATAGCCATTCATCACGGTGCCGGCACTTTGCCCCAGCACCGCAGCGGAGAATCCAGCTACCATGAGAACTGTAAAAGTGGCCACAAATCGGGTACGAAAGATCATCCACACTCCTCGCTCTAGTAAGCACCAGAAAAGCAGCCCACAGAATAATACAGGGTTGGTCCAAACGCAAACCAGGGACTACTTGGGTATCTTCCACTCCTCGTGCAGCGCGTCCTCGTCAGTATTAAAGATTCGCATGCGGAGCCCTTCGGGATGGACATCCATGAGCAGGAAGTGGTGGAAAGACCCGGTAGAGAGCAGCAGATGTTGCTCTTCGGGGATGACCTGCAGGTTGGGTGGGTGAAGGGAGGCACCGCCGCCGCCCAGGGTCACATAGTGAGTGCCATGCGCCAGGAAATGTTCATAACAATGCGAGTGGCCGGAGAGCACGACGTGAACGCCAAATTCCTTCATTACTTCCCGCAGGCCGATGGCGGTTGAGTAGACCTTGTGCCGGCTGAAGGAATAGAGCGGCGTATGGATCGCCACGACCTTGTACCGGTCCGCCGGCACTGCAGCCAGGTTCGCGCGCAGCCACTTCTTGCCCCGGTCAGAGAGCGGACGTCCCCAATACGCATCCAGCACGACCACGTGGACTGGTCCGTAGTCGAATGAGTAGTGGCCAGTGCCGGTGCGACCGGGCAGGCCAAAGTAGCGCTCCATCATGGCCGCGCCAAAGGGCATATCCAGGTAGCCCTCATGATTCCCTGGCGAGAGAGCTAACGGCGTATCAGCGAGGAGCGGACCGGCGGCTCCGAAAAACTCGTGCCACTGGTCCAGTCGGCGTGCGTAGCTGATGACATCCCCGGTATTTACCACCAGATCCGGTTGGTAGGGCAACATCTTCCGCACCACCGCTGCGTGGCGCGTCGGATGGGAGCGAGTATCACCGAGGGCGGCTATCGAAATGGGGGCGGAGCAATACTCCCCCGGAGTCGGAGGGGTCCTGAATGCGTGGGTGGTATCGGCCTCGAAGGGTTCCAGGCGGTAGCGATAGCGCGTACATGGCTTCAGATCCGTAAAGATAGCCCGATAGACCCGCCCGGTCAGCTTCTGCGTCAAGACGTCGGCGGGCATCAACTGCCCTTCGAACCGACGTTCATTACCGTCCGGGGACAGCAGCAGAACGGCGGATTCCTTGGGGCCCTGCACTTCCCACTGGACCACCAACTGTGTCGGCTCTGGGCCGATCAGATAGGGACCCGCCAGGAGAGTTCCGATGGGCGGTGGCGGTGGCACCTCGCCCTCTTGCGCCCGGGGGTGTAGCGGAGCTGCGCAGAGCATGTAACCGAGCATGACTAATGTGTTCAGGAACCTCACTGACACCACCTTCCATCCCGCGAACCATAGCACGTGGCCGACTTCAAGAATAGCACTGGCTGGAGTCAATTCAATTGCCAATGCGATGGTTTTCCCGGGAAACGCCGCCGCACCCACCTAGAAAGGGTGCGAATCGCTCGTAATCCCTGGCAGGAATCCTTCGGCAGTCAGTATCTGCGCCTTCGTCAGACACCCATCGGCCCCAGAAAAACCCGTCAGGCGCCCATTGGCACCAATTACCCGGTGACAGGGAATCAGCAGTGGTAGAGGATTGCCCGCCATGGCCCGGCCAACTGCTCGGGCCGCGTTGGGACGACCCACCCGGGCAGCCAGTTCCCCATAAGTGACGGTCTGGCCCGGGGCGACCTGGCGCAGCGCCGCATAGACTGATTGGGCAAAGTCACCCACTCCCGTCAGGGCCAGGGGAACCCCACGGAAATCCTGAACTTCCCCCGCCATGTGCCGCTGCACGTCGCTAATTACCGACTGGACCCAGGCCGGGGATTCACAAGCTTCCCCCGCACCAACATTCTCAAGCCGAGAATGGAGACGGAGACGGGTGACATGCTGGTCGCTGAACTCAATTGTAATGGGGCAGATCCGGGTAGTGAATGTCGTGGCGGGCATGGCCCTCCTACTTCACTTCGCTCATCCAGCGAGGGCAAAACGGACACCTGACCTTCTTGCCACCGTGGGCGCGCTTCTTCTCGATTTTGACGCCACAGTTGCGACATTCGAGGTACGCCTTAGGCCGGTGTTGATGCGGTTGACTCTGCTGCTTGCGGGTACTACCCCAGGTTTCGGGCATGGAACCGAAGGTGAAAAAGGGGTCGTTTTCGGCCAGGCCTCCCCACTGCCTGTTGGTGCTTTGCGGCCGCTCTCCACTCTTGCGTTTCGCCGGGATGGGGACATCTCGGTTACCGTCTGCGTCCTGCTCGATATCATCCTCTTCTTCCACTGGGAGAGCTTCGTTGCCCCGCTCTGGCCGTTCTGCCGGCGATAGGGCGACCGCCACCGCTGCCGCCGCGGCCGGCTCTGCCGGCGGAGCCACAAGATCATTCTTGAGTCGAGCGACGTCCTCATCAACCAGTGCCGACGCGTGGGATTTCACGCTGATGCCCAGTCTCTCACAAGCTTCCAGCAGTTGCCGGCTCTCCAGGGAGAGTTGCCTGGCCAATTCATATACTCTCATGCCGCTCCTTATTCGCCTTTCGAGTCGGGGAAGAAAGTGCTCACCCCAAGTGGTTCCTCTATATACGTGCCCAGAGCCGGTTTTGCAAGGTATGGGATGCTTTCTCTACCAGCCATGGGCACCGTCGCTGAGCAGCTCCAGCGGGTAGTGGACATCCATCAAGGTCAGCCCCTGTGCCGGTGCGGTCATGCTGGCCCGGGTCCGGTCTTTGCTGGCGATGATTCCCGGCATGTCGTCGGGGGCAAGGCGACGACGGCCGGCATCGACCAGCGTCCCCACCATGATCCTCACCATATTTCGCAAGAACGCATTCCCCGTCACCACGATACGGAGGGTCCCGTCTCGCCGCTCGACATGGATAGATTGCACCAGGCGACGAGTTGTCGGCGAATCACAGTTAACTGACCGAAACGAATCAAAGTCATGTTCCCCGACCAGATGGCGCGCCGCCTCGATCATGAGGGAGAGGTTCAGTCTGGCCCGGGGTCGCCATGCGAACCGCTCCAGAAATGGGTCGGGATGAAAACACTCATTGATGCGATAGCAGTAGGTCTTGCACAGTGCATCTTTCCGGGAATCGAAACGAGGTGAAACCGGGCGGAAGTCGACGATAGATACGTCCTTGGGCAAGAGTGCGTTGAGGCCCCGCTGCAGCGCCCCGCCGGAGATTACGGTGCCGCTCTTCAGCACGACAGGGTGCCGCAACGCGTGCACTCCGGCATCAGTACGAGAAGAGGTGGCGAGACGAAAATCCTCTCCGAGCATGGCAGTGAGCACTCTGGCGAGTTCCCCTTGGACGGTCCTGATGCCCGGGGCCTGTATCTGCCAGCCGTGAAAATCGGTACCGTCGTACCGAACCCACAGAAGCAGCGGTCTCACAGTTCGAAGGCCAGGCCAAAGACGACGCCGTTATGGGAGAGGTCAAAGCTATCCGATGCACCAAAGTCATTGACCCAGTAGCCCACGTATTCGGCAAACAGGTAGCTGTTGTTGACGCCCATTTCGTTGTCGAAGATCTTGGCAGTGTGGGGTTCGAAGAAGTCAAGCAGCAGATGGAAGCCTACTGCCCAGTGGAGGCCAAAGGTGCCGCCATAGCCCGGGAGCTTGCTGCCGCCGGCATCGCTGTACTCCGTCACGTCGTCCAGACCATCCCGGATCCACCAGAGGGTGTAGTCCACCCCCAGCTTTCCGGTGAGCACGAAGGGGATATTGAAACGATCGGCCAAGACATCAAAGCGATAGACCGCGCCCAGCACAATGGGGACCATGGAGAGGGTGGTTTCGTCGGAGGTTTCGGCCCCCTCAGGAGCCACTCCCTTGCCACTCACGTAACCCCAGGCAGCTGATCCGAAGAGGCCAATTGAGCCGAAGCCTCGCCAGATCTGAGCGTCATACTCGGCACCGAACAGCCACGCCGAGTTGTCTCCAAATATGTCTTTGTAAGGCGATACGCCACCTGAGAACTCGCTGTCGATGGCCGGCTTGTACGTACCGAAGCGAAGCTCCATGGCCGAGGTCTGGCCGGAACCCTCGGCCGACGCAGTCAGGGGAAATCCCAGCAAAGCAACTGTCAATGTGAGGAGCGCAAACCGTTTCATGATGCCCTCCCCGAGACCTGGAGCCGGCGCCGCCAGAGTAACATCGCACCGGCCATCAAGAGCAGTAGAATTCCGTAGCGTGGGGCGGGCTCAGCCTCAATTGTCAGCCAGGCCAAAGCCACCGCGGGTAGCAAGACCACGCGGGCCACCAATCGCAAGCCCTGGTTGTGGCGAATGAGATTGGCCCCCAGGGGCCCATTGATGTAATACCAATCGACCAGTACTCGACCCCACGCCGAGGCGAGCAGGATGCGATCACGGAAAGCCCGCAGTACCACGACGGCGGGTTCCATGGGCGTGCCATATGCCGCGGTGGCAACAAAGCAGAAACCGCCTTGCTCTCCGCCGCCAGCCCCCTGGTAGTACTCCCAGAAATCGTCCACAGCAACGGGCATCTCTTCCGTCACGGATGAGAGTTCACTTTCATTGTCCGCGGTATCCACTGCGGTCACCGAGACGAAGTAGGAAACACCATTGTCCAGCCCGTCTATCTGATAGGACTTGGCCGACAGCCCACTCTTGGTCAGTGCCTTGTCCTTGTTGCTTTCGTCGTAGGCACTGGTGGCCCAGTAGACGCGGTATTCAACTTCTTCGTTGTTGGAATCGTCTGCCCAGGTCACCTTGAGGTTACCTTCCCCCGGCTCAACAATAACATTCTGCGGCGGTAGCGGAGCCTCATAGTCATACTTGATTTCGAGCCGAGATACCTCGCTGACTACCGAGAATCCATCGTCAAAGCTGGCATAGAAGTAGATGGCCGTGGTGCCGTCGCTACCATCCACGCATTCATCGCCCAGGATGTCGGCGAAGGGAATAGTCACTTCGATGTTCGTGTAGGAACCATCAAAGTCCCGCCGGGCCGCGATTGTGGTGCATGAATCTGATTCCTGAGAATCGAGCATATCTTCACCCGATTCGGCGCAAGCCGTACCCACCTTCACGGCATACTCGCCAGACGGGTAGGAGGTGGAATCGACGGAGAAGCGCACGAGCATCTTCGGCGACGCAGCCACGGCTCCCCCAGATTTCGTTTCACATTTGGTGGTGGTGGTGTTGCAGACAAGACCGTCGCCCTGGCTCTTGCAGTCGTCGTCGTTGACGCAGCCGACGCAACTGGTGGTGCCATCAGTCGCCAGACAGACAGGGGTGATAGAATCGCAGTTGGCATCGATAACACAGGGCACGCACTTGAACTCGGTCCCCCACAGAACACAATAGCCGGAGGGACAGTCCATGTCGGCAACGCATTCACCAACCATGTTCGGCACGCCACACACGTGGCTCGAGAGAATGCAGTTGGGGCCCGTCGCCTCAAGGCAGTCAAAATCGGTCAGGCATTGGCCGCAAGTGAATCCATCCATTTCATCGAAGTAGCAGGTGTCAGGACATTCGTCACAGCCGGTGCCGCTGGCATCATCGACGCAGGAGGACCCAGCCTCTTCGAATTGGCACCACTGGCCCTCCAGACAATCGTCATTGACAACGCAACCGAGGCAGGCATAAAGACCATTCCACAACCCGCAAACCCCCGAGTCGCAGTCTTCGTCCACTGCGCACTCCCCAGCCATGGGCTCAACCGCACAAGTCCGAGTGGAGAGATCGCAGAGCACCTTGCCGTCTGGATCCGCTGCACAATCACTATCCCGGGCACACTCGACGCAGGCGGTAATGCCGCCCAGGCTTGAGCAGGCATTGACCCCATTGGCAGCGGTACAGTCCAGGTCGCTGGTGCAGGCCAACTGAGTAGTACCTGTGGCAACATAGCCTTCCAGATAGAAGAGGCAATCAGTGAAGGAGACGACGTAGTCTTCAGTGAGCCGTTCCTTGAGTTGCCCTTCCAGATCCCCGACGCCTTCGATCTTGTTGACCGTGAAGCCCTGGACCTCCGCCGCCTGCGCCGGGATTGCCAGCAACATCAGCACCGCGGCAAGGAGTGTCTGCTTGAACATAGTCATTCTATTACCCTCCAGAAACAACCAAACCGTTTTACCATGCAACGACCATACCAGCAAGGAAATGGCCTCTCTCCCCGACCCTCACCGCACCGGGCCCAACGGCATGGCACAACGACTTCAGTCCTACCGGATGGCCAACCCGCGGCACTGCTGGCCTATTCCCGTCAGGCTCTTGAACATTTCGATTTTGACTTTTTGTCAAAACGGTGGCTTCGACCGTAGTCGAGACGCCAGATTGACACTACAGCAGTGCCTCGGCGATCTGTACCGCATTGAGGGCCGCACCCTTGAGCACGTTGTCGGCCACAATCCAGAGGTGGAAACTGTTGGGGGCGGAGAGATCCCGGCGAATGCGCCCGACGAAGACATCGTTCAGATCCACAGTCATACTCGGAACAGGGTAGAGATTGTCCTCGGGCCCATCCACCACCTTGACCCCAGGAAATGCGGCCAGCACGGCGCGCAATTCCTCCGGCGACGTCTCCTTCTCCGTTTCCACCATCACCGACTCGCCATGGCAGGCGAAGGTGGGGATTCGGACCGCAGTGCAGGAGATGCCCAGGTCCGGCAGCCCCAGGATCTTGCGGGTCTCGTTGGTGGCTTTGAGTTCCTCTTCGCTGTACCCGTCGGGCCCGAAGGGTCCGATCTGCGGGATCGCGTTGAAAGCGATCTGATACGGAAAGATCTTCGGCTCCCAGGATTCCTGGTTGAAGAGGGCCACCGTCTGGGCGGAAAGCTCATCAATCCCGGCCTGTCCGGCGCCGCTCACGGATTGGTAGGTAGACATCACGACCCGCCGCAGACCGAAGTTGTCGAGGATCGGTTTGAGGGCCATCACCAGCTGGATGGTGGAGCAGTTGGGGTTGGCAATGTAGCCACGATGCCCGACCAGAGCTTCGGGGTTGACTTCAGGGATAACCAGCGGCACCTCGTCGTTCATGCGAAAGGCGGAGGAGTTGTCCACCACCACAATGTCCGTTCCCTCGATCCAGTCACGCAGCATGTAGCTGACCTTGCGACCGGCAGAACAGAGTGCCAGGTCGGTCTTCTCGCGAAAAGCCTCCGCGGTCAGCTCCTCAACCTCCAACTCGTCGTCAAGGAAATCCATGGTCTTGCGGGCGGAGCGACTCGACGCAAAAAGGGTCAATTCTGAGAGGGGGAACTTGCGCTGCGCAAGCAGGTCCAACAGGGACCGGCCCACCAACCCGGTGGCACCGACGATGGATACTCTGGGTAGCTTTTTCATGGATACCTCCAAGTAGCCCACGTCTTATCGCGCACGGGCCCGCTACTGTCAATCGTGGGCCGCGCGCCAGAGGCAATTGCGCTGTAAGCCCGATGCTTCTCCCTGACGGCCGCCCCCAGGGTGTCACCCTGAGGGGAGCAGAGCGGACTCGAAGGGTCTCTTGGTACCACCCATGCCTTCTTCGCTGTTCACCCCACCCGCGCTCTCGCTAAGCGCCTCTCGCTTTGTTCCTTTGCTGAGGCCCGAGGCCTGACGCCGTCTTTCCCGCACCACCCAATCAGTCCAGTCAGCGCGCTCGGCCCTTGCGCT
>CALGBT010000596.1 GCA_937884235.1 uncultured Pseudomonadota bacterium | reverse complement strand
CAGCCGTATCTGGGGCCGAAAAACCGTCATGGATGCCGCTGACGCGTCGCAGGCAGCCCAAGACATGTCTGCCCACTACGTGGTCCCCACTCATCCCGGCGGGGACTGGCCGGCCCTGCCACCAATGTCGCTTCACCCCGGCCGCCTTGCCGACCTTGGCGCCCATGCCGCAGGATTCGAGCCGGTAATTCTAGGGCCCGGCCAGAGGGCACGGTTCAATAGCATTGATGGTGGTCTCGAGCGAGCGGACTGAAGCTACGTCTGAGGGGAGGATACCGTGCGAAAGTGGACCCAGCGAACATATTGCTCCATGGTCTCCTTCTCGGCATCATTGGCAAACTCAATGAACTCCAGGTAAAGACCCGGATCACCCTCCCCGGCCCCATCATCGATTCCAGTCACCCTGACCCGGCAACGAACCTTTTCGACTTCCCGGCGAGTGAGGATCTCCACCACCAGACCAATGGTCTCACTACGATCTGTTGGCGCAACCGGCGACTCCACGAAGAGGCCATTGGTTCCCAACGCCGTCACATGGACCGTAATCTGCATTCCACCGATGGTCAGCACGCCAGTCGTATTCACCGGCAAGAGACGCTCGGACTGTCGGAGACGGTTGGTCATGGGTCCGGCGGTACGATGCGTCGCTCCATGCTTGCTCCTCTCCCGAGGCAAGGCCGGACCATCTGACCGCGAGTGCTCAAAGTCATCGTCGAATTTCAATTCCCGGAAGTACTCCTCGGTGCCACCATCCCCAATCCGGATGGGGCCCGTGGTCCGCTCGTTGTCTTCCACCGTTCCACTGAACTTGATGGCCTGTTGGTAAAGCGGCTCAAACTCAAAGACTGACTTCATCTCCTTGTTGGCACCGACGCGAGCCCGCTTGGCCCCGGTGGCCTCGATGCGAAGCATCTTGCTCAGGAAGTACTCCAGATCCTCGGTGGGAGCATCGGTCATCGCCCGCACCCAGCGCAAACCCACACCGGGAATCGGCGAAACCTGCTTGCGCATCACCCGGCCAACCAGATAGACGGGCTCACCCTTGATGCCGGCGCCGTACTTGACCCCTTTATCCCCCGATATCTTCTTGCCGCTACGCGACTTGAAAACCAGCGCGATGGTCCGGCCCAAAGGGATGTTCTCTCCGGTGACCAGCAACATCCCCCCCGCACTGATATTCTCGGATCGGGCATCATAGCGCCGCCCATCCACGTATGCATAAACTCCAGCCCGAAATTCGCGCCGTGGAAAAAGTCGCCTTTCTGCATTCGCCAATGCTGTCCCCAATTACGTGCCGGTAGAAGCCGCTACGGCCCCCCCCCGGGACCAGTTGAATTTACCGGGATATACCGCCTGGCACAAGTTATCGGTCCCTTCTTTGCATTTTCCGCCGCCGTTGCTAGAATCCTGTACTGGGACTGCAGCCAGCGAGGACCTGCTGGCAGCCCCGGGGGGAGCAATGGGGGGAAGGGAACGACGCCTCTTCGAACGAATTCCGCTGAAGGAAGCTTTCTACTGCTACGCAGTTGACGGCACCCGCCTTGATGCCCATTCCCAGGATATCAGTTCAGGCGGAATCTTCCTCAGAACTGATGACAAACTGGCGGAAGGGGCCCCCATCGCCCTGGTCTTCAAAAACGACCCAACCCGCACCTCGCCCATCTACCTGACGGGGAAGATCGTTCGCTGCACCACCGAACCGGTCAAGGGAGTTGGTGTGGAGTGGGGCAAGGCCGTCTCCAACGGCCCCGAGGACGAACTGGTGCGATTCCTCGAAGAAGTACTGCACATTCGTACGCCCCAACTCCAGGTAACAGCAGTGCCCGGGCAAGCCCACCCGCGAGCAGAGTTCACTTTCCCGCGAGTAGTCGTCTTCGATGATGCTGATGTCCGCCATTTCCACGAAGACGAAGAAGAGGACACGGCAGACATCTCCGACGAACTTCGCAAGGAGCGGGAAACCACGGTGGCCAAGGCATTGGCAGACTCGCCGGACAAACCGACCATGCCAATCCAACCACCCCCCACGTTCAGTCGATCACGGGAAGATGGCGCCCTCACCCGCCAGATCCACACCGGGGAGCTACGCGCCCCGGCCGACCTGAAAGCAGTACTCGATATCGCCGGCAAAAGGGTCAACGTCTTGATCACCCATCTGGGCACAGCAGGGATGTTCGTGCGCACCATGTTGCCGCCACGAGAACCGGGCAAGCGAGCCGACATCAGCTTCGAACTGCGAGTCCGGGGTGGAATGGCCAAGATTCAGTGTCGCTGCCGCGTCCTGGCAGTGGATGACGGCCAGACCACGCGCACTCCGGGGATTGACCTGGCCATCGCCCGCCTCGACGAAGACGGCAACAACGGTGTCCTCAAAGCCTATGTGCGCTGGCTCACATTTCGCAATCTGGCTCCGGCAAAATCATAAGTCAGGGACGCAGAATTTCGCTTTCGATTTCGTCCAACTGAGGCTCAGTCAAACTCAAACGCTCCTGATGCTCTCCCCGCACAGCTTCCCAGACTGGCGGCAGCACACTGTGCGCTTCGGGAGTCAGATGACAGGCCCCGCAGCGACTGCGGGGCCCCGAAACTCGAGCCCTGGGGGCGGAGCAACCTACCAGCAGCAAAGCCGCCAAGAGTAGCAGAGGAAAACCGAGGCTACACCTTCCAGAGGACACTAGAACACCACCGCAAAAATCGACCTAGCCTGGTATACCGCCCCCTCGTCACGGTCGAACTTGAGCGACGGCTGCACCGCCACCGTCCACCAGAAACGCTTGCCCATCACCGAGATGGTGGGCCCGGCATAGTGGTTTTCAAACTCAAACTCACCGCCCTCCGGGTATTCCGTCTTGGCCAGGTACTCCAGGCCGATGGCGACATTGTTGTTGATGTGGTAGCCGACCCCGACAGAGGGGATGAACTCAAAGACAAAATCGTTGGCACCGCCCACGTCTCCAATCTTCTCTTCGAATTTAAGATTGAGCGCGCACTCAACCTTGCCAAACTGCCGGGCGAAAATGAGAATCTGCTCGAGCTTGGCGTCCTTGCCGGTATAGGCCACTTCGAAATAGAGGGCGGGGTCAACAACGAACTGCCCCGGATCGCCAATCCGATACCGGCTGCGCAGCTTCAGCCCATCGTACTTCATGCTGCCAAAAGCCGCCTGTTTGAAAACATTGTAGAAGCCAAAGTCCAGCCGGTCCGTAATCGCATACTCAAATTCCACCTGGTGCTTCCAGCTCACCACCAGATCATCCTCAATGTCGGTGGTGGAAGGGTCGTCCACGGCCGCCCAGCCAGCATCTAGGTAGTGCTCCATTTCCATGGCCCCCTCTGGCAAGGTCATGTATGGGTATGAGTAGGCGAAAATCCGCCGGTCAGCTCGTGCCTCCTGACCCACCAGAACAAACCCACCAAGGATGCCGCCGACCATCAGCGCTGCGACCAGTTTGCTGTACATGTTTCTCTCCTCATGTTCGTCATCACTTGAGACCACCAGATTACAGTTCACCCGAAACTGCCTGGGGGGCCTCCAACCACCGACACCATACTCAAACAGCCTCAGTTGTCAATAACTAATGTAGACGCCTCTAACAGACGCAAGTTGCTCAGCCACGAGTTAAAACCGGTTGCACCGCAAGAACCCACTACGTACAAAATTCCCATGAACTTCCACAAGGTCTACCCACGGAGAGAACGATGAAAAGGATCATATTCGCAGCGCTTTTCCTGCTTCCCCTGGTCTCATCCTGCGGCACTGATTTGGGTGAACCCGAAGACGTCAAGGTTGTCGATCTGGTTGAAGTCGACCTCGTTGCGGTGGACGTTGACGAAGGTGAGGACATCGTGCTTCCTGGTGAATGTACCGAGGGCCAGAGCGCGGGCCTGTTCTATGTGCGTATCGCCGACGACCTTGACAATGTAACCCTCACCGGTGACTGCGGGGCCGGTAATCCCGGGGCTGACATTGATGCCATCGTCCTGGTAAGGCCAGACGGCACCGAGTTCTACGCCGCTACGGTTGAGACAGACATGGACGTTGCCGGGGCCGTTTGCGCCACCAACGACAAAGACGACGTCAACACCGTCCTCGGGCAGCCCGATGGCTGCGCCAAAGACCTGGGCTGCGGGTGCGGCGAAAACGGTTACCCCACCAATCCCGACTGCGACTGCGCCGGCGGCGACAACAAGTGGGTCGGCTACTACAGCCTCAATGGCGGCGACATCATCGTCTCATTCGACGAGAATGCAGAGTTGCTCTGTGGCGACTCGGTAGCGGTCTACGAAATGTACAATCCCGATGTTGCCGGCTCGGAAGAGGCCTATCAGGTAGCCTACGGCGACGAGAATGGCAACTTCATCGGCCAGACGGACTTCGCCACGGGCACTGGCGTCATCGACGTCCTCTGGGAGTGGTAGTTTACTCCTCGCCCCCGTACAACTGCGCCCCAATCTCCTGAACACTTTCGGGTAGGAAGTCGCACTGCGACGTTGCCAGGCACGGGTCGTCCGATAGGAACTTGCCCTGGGATGCGGCGAAGATACCGATCTGATTCTCCACGAAAGAATTGATATCGAACTTCCGACTCGGGTTGGAGGGTTCGACCCCGTGGGCACCAAGGGGCGAGATGTAGGGCATGCGCAGCGCCGAGAACCCCCCGGAGGCCTGCATCCGGCCCGTGGCGTCAGCATCGACGATGCCCGTCCCGGTGCTATCCCGACGCAGGGTGGCCCGGACCGGCTCACCGAGGTTGGGCTCGCCATATTCATCGGTGCCGGCATCCAGATCATCGGGATCTGCGTGTACCGGGATGGGGTGATTCGGGTTCTTTTCAAAGAGCTCAGTGAACTCGTTCACCCAGCGCATGTCCTTCACCTGCACGCCGTTGTTTTCGTTCCAATCGGTGGTCGTCAACGTCGCCGAAAGGTGGCGCCAGAACCACTCGGTGCCTTCCGCCACATAACCCCCGAGGAGGATGTCATTCTTGGTCGTGAGAGCCGTTCCGGAGGCCGGAAGATAGTCGAGAATACCGGCGGCCCGAGCCAGCGCCAGACTCGTCGCGATGGGCGTATTGGGGTCGCCCACAGTGTGATAGATAATGACGTTGGCCTGCTTCGCTGCACCTTCGTCATAGGAGAAGTCGAGCCGCTCTTCCGGGCCGTAGTGGCGGGCATAGCTGATGGGGTCGCCCCGCGCCAGAATCATGGAGGCAAAGCCCATCAATCGGCGCAACCCGGGGGTATTGCGCGCCCTCCCGAGCCCCGTGCCCAGGGCCACCAGCGGGGCCCCCTCGGGAAAGATCGCTCCCTGGTATTCCACTGGTAACTCGAAGGTCTCAAAGCGCGCCTTTTCGGCCCCATCCCACCCTTCCAGAACCACCACCTCCAGGGCATCGCCAAAGAGAAAAGCACGCGAGAGGTCCTGGCCGTCGCAATGCGCCGGCCCAGCTGGCTTCTCGGTGACCGGGTCCAGGTCCACTGTCCACGTGCCCGGCTCACAGGTGACGGGTACCGGCTGCGTATCTCCATCCTGGAGGCCCAACAGCGGGCGCTTTTCAACCGCGGAGAGGGCATCAGCAGCAATGGAAACCCGGAAACCTCGCCCATCAGTGTGACGGAAAGCGGTGACCTCTTCGCCGTTGACCTTGTTGCGAACGATGACCCGGTCCCCAGGTTTGATCTGGTCGGTGCGTACGAAAGGGTAGTAGTGCGGCCGAGGGTCTTGCCAGGGGCGATCTTCCCGGTGCTGATCGTTGATCATGATGGCCAGCTCCATCTCCACGGCATTGCCACCAGGGTCTGGCTCGCCGTCAGCGGTCACCTCAGCCACCGGTGTGAAAACAACAAAGGGGCCCATCATGGGCATCCACACCGCCTCCGGGACGCCAGGATTGGTCGAGCGGATACCGACGTGAATGAGGCCACCGGCCCCGGAAACTGGCGTCGCCGTTGTGGTAGTCGCCTCCGCACCGGCCAGCAGCTCACTGACGATGGCCCCCATGGACTGACCCCACTGGGGGAAATCGAGGTTCTCCGGCCCACCAAAGTCGATGATGCCGTCACCGTTGAAATCACCCATGAGATCGTCGGCCTTGCCATTGAAGTTGGTATCCGTCGCCCAGGTGCGCTCGCCCAGGGACCTGAGCACCCTCACGAACTGCATGATGTCGATGGCCGCCTGGCGGACACAGTCTCGCGTATGGAAAATATCGTAGGACCAGAAATCGCCGCCGTTGTCGAAGGAAGTCCTGCGCCCATCGTTGTCAAGATCTCGAATACGTCCGAAGGCAAAGGCATTGTAGAAGGTGGAAAGCCCCATGGGCTCAAGCAGTGTCGGCACCAGTTCGTCGTAGTTGATGTCCTCGTCAGCGGGCAATGCCAGCCCGTGCCCCACGGCATCGAGACCACACAGGGCATAGCCGTACTGGGCAAAACGTCCCGCAAAACCGAGGATTTCAAAGGGTGCGCCAGAGTATCCGTGGCCATAGTGCATCACGGGAAACGGCGGTTTGTGCTTCGCTGTAGCCTTGGGAATCGCGCAGATGAAAGAGACTGTATTGGGGCCGTGGACCGTCCCGTCCCCCACCAGATCAATGTGGAAGCTCTCGTTGTCATCCGCAGGATAGAGCGGCGTTGCAATGCCGTCCTGATCGGCCAGGAAATAGGGGGTGGTATAAGACCCGAGCACGAAGTAGTCTACGTACTTCACGTCGTACTGCAGCGCCTTGACCACCTCCGGCGCGTACCCCAGCAACAACTCGGCCATGCCAAAAAGCATGTCCAGGTCCTTGGCGTGCAGCACGAAAGCGTTTGCAGGGAGTCCGCCCTCCTCTTTGGCCGCGTTGACCTGCTTGGGCTCCAGGTCGGGCGGATACTCTGCACTCAGGGACGAGAGAGGACCATGCCCGTACAGTCCGGCACGAATAGCCTCCAACTCTGCGGTCACCGACTGGGTCGTGAAACTCCAGGCAAAAGCAATGTCCGCCACACCAAAGCCATACTCCAACCGCTCCAGGATTGAGGGCAGCGCCGCCAGATCGTCATTCTGGCTGAGATGGTTGATGTTAGGGAAAGGAGAACGCACCGGTGAGCCATTCCTGCCCACCATGTTCCGGGTCAGGACGACGGCATAAGTGGTCTTCTCCCGAAGCGGCACCACGGGCCAGAGAACCAGAGTGTTGGTTTCCTTCTCGTAGAAGCCGACGAGGTCATCTATGGGCCGCGAGACTTTCTTCAGGAGATGGGGCACCTGAGCGGTGGTAACAGGGTAGATGGGACTGCCACTGAAGGTATTGGGCCGGTCCAGAACACCGTCAAAATCGATGTCCTCGTAGGGGTCCAGCTGGCCGTTGCCATTGGTATCCTCATCGTGGGTCTCAAAGAGCAGAGTCGGGGAATCAGCATGCTCGTCCATATCCCAGTACTGGTGGGCCCACTCCAGACCCAGCGGGTAGTTGCCTTGACCACAATCGAGGGGGATGGCGCGGCCAAAATCCGGCGAGTTGGGGTCGACGTCCAGCAGCAACACCGCATCGTCGGTGAAATCATGATTTGAGGCCTGCCGATCACGCAGTTCCTCCAAATCGAGCGGGCCGTCAAAGGACACGGTAATGGGCTGAAAGACCCCGAAACCGTCAAGTTGATTGATCTTGTGACGCAGCTTCTGCTCCGCCCTGGTGCTGGCATCTTCGCTGACATTGATGCGCCGGCCCGTGGGGCTGGAGGGGTCAAGCCTGGTGGCAACGTTGTTGGGGAGCGGAATCTCCGGCAACGGTTTGGCCGCCAGGTCAAAGACAACCCGAGGACCGCGATCGGCACTTGGAGTATGGCCAATGCCGATGCCCTCCGGACCCTCGCAGGCAACCAGCAGGAGAAGGAAGCAGAGGAACCCGTTGTTCTTCTTCATCATGCTCTCCCCCTAGCGCCAGTGTAGAGCTGCCGCAGTCAGGATCTTCCAGACTCCAGCGGGCAGATTACCTGCAGGATCGGCCAATGCGTTGCCGGGCAGGAAGTAGGATTGGTCAAGGTGGAGCGTCAGACCGAGGTGCTCGGGCC